>CAJPPE010000088.1 GCA_905372345.1 uncultured Treponema sp.
ATCTTTTTAAAGCCCCTATCCTCCCTCCGCTTTAGAATAGCAAAAGAAAACCCTGCAACTCTTGTAGGCTCGGGGCAGCTTGAAAAAATTGCTCAAGCGATCGAAGAAGAAGGAGCCGATCTTGTTGTCTTTAACAGTGCTGTAAGCCCCCGAATTCAGCGAAACCTTGAAGCAGCCCTTAACACCTGCGTTATAGACCGCTCCGAGGTTATTATCCAAATATTTGCGGACAGGGCTCAAACAAGGGAGGCAGTTTTGCAGGCTGAACTCGCCCGTTTAGAATATTCTATGCCCCGCCTTACAAGAAGATGGACGAGCCTTGCCCAACAAAGAGGCGGGGCAAAAGGAACAAGGGGAGCGTCCAGAGGTGCTGGCGAAAAAAAGCTGGAACTTGACAGAAGGCGCTTAAAAACCGAAATTGCCAAGCTCAAAAAAGAAGTCGAGCGGGTAAGACTTCAACGGAGTGAACAGCGTAAAACCCGCTTAAACGGGGATAAAAAAATAGGAGCCATCGTAGGCTACACAAATGCCGGAAAATCTTCCCTTTTAAAAAAACTTTCGGGAGCGGAAGTATTTACCGAAGATAAGCTTTTTGCAACCCTTGATGCCGAAACCAGAAAAGTTTTTTTACAAATGGGCGAAAAAAATCTTCAAATTCTATTGACCGACACCGTAGGCTTTGTAAGTAATCTGCCTCACCAGCTGATTGATGCCTTCCGCTCGACCTTGGAAGAAGCGGCCCTTGCAGACTTTTTAATCATAGTATGCGATGCAGCTCATCCTGCAATGCCTGAATGTCTTGAAGTAACAAAAAAGGTCTTAAACGAGCTTTCTTGCAGTGATAAACCTTCTATAATTGCAATAAACAAAATGGATGAAGTATTTGATGAGGCTCAACTACTAAGCTTAAAAGAGCGTTACCCCGACGCCGTCGAAATTTCGGTTAAGACGGGACAGGGGCTTGAATGTTTAAAAGAAAAAATTACCGATATAATTATTTTTGATAAATAACAAGATATTCTTTAAATACACTTGACAGACTATTCGTTTTATTGATATAATCTTTACTGTATTTAGGGGATATAGCTCAATTGGTAGAGCGCTTGCATGGCATGCAAGAGGTCAGGGGTTCAATTCCCCTTATCTCCAATATTAAAAGTTGGTACATTCCTAACTTATTGATTTAATAAGGCGGCTAATTAGTGGATTCAGCAACTGAAATAGATCTTGATGAACTTCTCAAAGATGTAGTAGCACCTTCCGGCGGCAGCACTTCACAATCGCCGCCGCCCAGAGGATTTGATTTTAATGTAAATCAGGTTAATCCATTTTCCGATATAAAAACCGGAGGGTTAAGCAAGGAAACTATGTTTTCAATGGCTCCTGAAGCGAGGGGAGAAAAGAAAAGAGATCCGAGTGAACCTGATCTTACCTTAACTCATTTTGAAAAAGTTGAAAAGTTTTTTGCCGATACCCCCCATAAATTATTTGATACTGCGGAATTCTATAAAACAGTTTTAAAAGGCGAAGGAGAAAGTGCCCAACGCCTCCATACTTCCCTTACCAAATTTTTAACAGCAACTGACCCTAAAGATAGAGGCGTATTCAGACAACAAGTTGAATCTGCTTATTGGAATCTTGTTTCAGATATGGTTATGAAAATAGCCGCAGGAAAATCTTCAAAAGAAAAACAATATGCAGTAAGATTCGGGCTCGTTCTTCCTACTCTTTTAACCACAGAGCAAAAAGATATGTTTGCAAGGGTTCTAGACGAAAATACCTATTGTGAAGCTGTCTACTATTTAGACGAGTGGTTTAGAGAAATAGGAATAGGTAAAATTAACCCCTCTGCAACCGATGAAGTGAAAGTCTCAAAACGGGATGATAATTCACGATTTAACCAACTTTTAGAAAAAGCCAAGGGAAAACTACAGACGGCCGACAATTTATTGAGAGCAAAGTCTGAAGAAATCAGCCGATTTGAAGACTCCATAAAACAGCAAATTGACAGCATGTTCTCTCATGATATGCTGGCTAATTTTTCTAATGTAAAATCACCTTATACAGAATCACAAAAACAGCAAATCACGCAAATAAACGAAAGGCTGAAAAAACTGCTCAATTTTGACAAAGAATTACAAAGCTGTATTTCCGATTATAAAGAAGCCGATTCGGATGTACGCAGCTTGAGAGAAAAAGCTGATGCTTCAGGCGGAGTTACAACAAATATATCTGGAGCTGAGGGAGAATTCGATACTGTTAAGCAGATGGCTAAAATGAGTTGCGGAAGAAAAGGAAATCATTTTCCTATTTTATCCCGTGAATATTTTAGAAGTTCATCAAAGGAAATGGGAACCCGCGAAAATGTTTTAAGGGAACTTAAATGGATTGAAGACATAGATGTTCAAGCTTATTGCCGCCAATATAAAAATCAACTAAACCGAATACCTCCCTTTGTTATCTTAGTTCCAACCTACGGGGATATAGGTTTTTGCTGGGAACCCTTTGACAGATATAACCGCGTAACAAGCCGAGGCAGAATTGTAATCCCGATGTATCCTAAGAGCCTGAAAGTATCCCTATTAATGGCGACCGCCGATCTACGCTGGCAGGTTGCAAAGGAGAAAGCATCTTACTATTGGATGGAAGAAGGCTTGACTGGCAATTATTATCAATGGTTTCAAAACCAAAAACTAAAGGGCGATATAAAAGAATATTTTATACAAGATTACATAACTTGGATGATAAAAGAAAGCGAAGGCATTCAAAAATTAGACAAAGAAGTTAGAGAAGTATTTTGGCGGTATATGCCATTTGCCGACTCAATTAAGGCAAAACTAAAAGACAGAGCTTTGGTATATCAAGAACTTTGCCAAAGAGACTTAAACCGCCAAATGTCGGATGGGTATTAAAGTATGAAAAAACAATTATTTTTATTCGGTAGTAAATTATGCCCCGACTGCGGGCCTGCAAAGGAATATTTAGAAAGAAAAGGAGTAAAGTTCCGCTATTTTGATATTACTGAAGATTTAGGCTATCTAAAGTTTTTATTGAAATATCGGGATGAACGGGCTGAATTTAATCAGCTCAAAAAGGAGGGGAAGATCGGCATTCCGTGCTTGATGGTTGGAGACGGTGAAGAGTTTGTATTTGATATTAAAGGAGCAGACCTATCGGAATGGTCCTAACGCTGACAAACCTTCTTGCTCTAAGTCAGGTATCTTAAGCCGGTTGGTATTTAGGTTAATCCTAAATACAATCCAGCAGGACGTGATATAACTCGTCCTGCTTTTTTTATGTAAAATTGCTTACTTTAATACAGTTAAAGGATTAATTAGTTTTCCATTCTTATATACGGAAAAATGAACATGAGGTCCGGTAGAACGGCCGGTATTTCCTACAGTTCCGATAATACCGCCCTGATTTAAAACTTGGCCGCGTCTTACATTTATTGTATGCATGTGTCCATACATTGACTGGTAGCCTCCGGAATGAGTTACAATGACATAATTTCCATAAACGGAAGAAAAGCCGGTATAAGCAACCGTACCGTCAAGAGTCAGTTTAATCGGAGTTCCTGCAGGAGCGGCAATATCTATCCCTGTGTGAAAACTCTTTCTTCCGGTAAAAGGATCCCTTCTGTAACCGAATGGCGAAGTAAGCCTTCCAACCACAGGATAAATAAACAGCTCACCCAAGGCTTTTTTAAGCTCAAAGGAGCTCATCGTTGCCCCTGGAATAAAGAGCTTTTGGCCTATAGTTACCGTCTGATTTTCAAGGTCATTTGCATCCAGGATTGCATTGATAGACAGGTTAAATTTGCCGGCAATAGAACTCAAGGAATCGCCCTTTACAGCCGTATAAATAAGCCCATCAATCGAAGGGATAACCAACTTTTGGCCAATCTTCAACTTTTTTGCACTGCTTATTCCGTTCACGGAAAGCAAGGTTCCCATATTTTTAAGGCCGAATTTTTGAATTATACCGCTTACCGTATCCCCTTTTGCAACCATGTACTCTTCAAAATCGACGGCAGTAATAAAATCAGGCACATCCGCAGGGGAAATAGAGGCTCCTCCGGTTTCCCCATGGAGAAAAGCCTCTGTCTTTACGGCATCAGAGGGCGACATGGTATATTGACGCATTGCATTTATCGAAGAAGGTTCTTCCCAAAATGATATAGGTCTTATGGATGAAAGCCCCCAATTCAATTTTAATACCGAAAAATAAAAAAAGATAAATCCTGCTGCAGCTATCACTAAAAGTCCTAAAACAAGAAAAGATTCATCCCTTGAAGTTAGGACTCTGTTTTTTACGGATTTTTTGTATCTATTATTATGATGCACAGCATCAGCATAAGTTATAATATCCATATCTCCTATATCGGCATAAAAAAATAGCTTTTTAGGCTAAATTAAAATCAATCCGATATAAAAGCATACTTTAAGTTATAGGTTCCCGGATAAAACTGTTTAACTCCTTTTAATTTTGTTTGCATAAAGATATTATAGGTTTGGTTAGCATAAGGAGCAACACAAGATTCTTCTGCCAATAAAATCATTTCCGCTTTTTTAAAAAGTTCCAGCTTTTCGTTAAAATCGGAGCTTTTTTTTGCCCGCAGAACCAAATCGGTATACTCATTATTTTCCCAGCCTATCGGAACAATTTTATTTCCGGGTAAAAAAATGTCCAAATATCTGGCGGGTGTATCAATACCGCCGCCCCATGATTTAAAACCGACTTGATAGTCCAAGCTCTTATTTCGTTTTTTAAAGACCGTTCCCTCGATTTTATCAAGCTCTACATTTACTCCCAGAACATTTGAAAGCCTGTTTTGTAAATATTCATTAAATTTAGAGCTTTCATTTGAAGGGAACATTATCGAAATTGTTATCTTTGAAGGGTCATCTCCAAGTCCCAATTCCTTTAAGCCCTCAATAAAATGTGCCTTAGGATCAGGAACTTTTTTTATCAATTCTTGAATCGGCTCTCCCGCAAGGTTGCGGTAATTTTTACCTTCAAGCTCGGTAGCAATCGAAACAAAACCGTAGGCCGGTTTATAAATATCGTCAAACAAATCGGTACAAATTTCTTTGCGGTCAAGACTTGCCGAAAGAGCTTGGCGAATTTTTTTGTTTGAAAACAGCTTGTCTTTTTGGTTCATAAAGATATATTGAACGCGGCTGTCAACTCCGTTTATTTCGGCAAAGCGATTTTCTTTTTTCAGCTTATTTATCCAGCTGATAGAATAAGCATTTGCAATATCGATGCTGCCGTTTAAAAGCTCACCGAGGGCAGCATTTTCTTCATTTATTATTTTAAATGTAAGAGCATCTATTTTTACGTTTTTAGCATTCCAAAATTTTTCGTTTTTAACAAGCTCAATCTTGCTGTTATGCACCCAAGTTTTTACTTTAAAAGCCCCGCTGCAAATTATTTTTTCGGCCTCGCTGCCGTAGGATAGTCCGAATTCTTTTATAATATCTTCCCTTTGCGGAGGAATTTTTGCGGCAAATTCATGAAGATTTTTTATGGGATTTTCGGTTACGATTTGAAGAGTTTTTTCATCAAGAGCCTTGATTCCTATTTCGGAATAGTCCCGCTTACCCTTTAAAATATCTTGGGCATTTTTGATATAGTCATAATACATTGCCATAGGCGAGGCAGATTCGGCATTGATGATGCGGCGAATACTGTAAACAAAGTCTTCAGCCCTTATCTTTACGCCGTCAGACCAATAGGCTTCACGCAATTTAAAAGTCCACTCCGTATAATCGGCATTATGAGTCCAAGACTCGGCAAGAGCCGGAAGAATTTTTATCTCCCCATTATCTTCAGTTAAAATATCGGTCAAATTTTCGTTTATATAGTCCAATATTATAAAAGAGTACCTATCCGAAGCCTTTGCGGCATCCAAAATACTCGGCTCCGCACCCAATGAAGCCGTAACTGTTTTAGGTTCACCAATTTTCTTATTGCCCCCGCAGGCAAAAAAAAGCAGCACCAGTGCTGCCGACAAAAATAATTTTCTACCTTTCATATATAAACCTCGGCTGACAATATAACAAATTTTAAATAATTCTTCCAGCAGTCAATAGTATTTTTTCTACTTGAAAAAGATAATCTTTTGATGTATCATTCGGATAGATATAATGTAGGTTATGTGGACGGCTCATTGAGCCACTAATTTTTAAGGAACAGAATGAAAAAGAAATTTTTACTATTTGTATTTCTCACTCTTATACTTGCACCTGTGTTTGCAGAGCCAAAATATACATTCTCATGCGAGAGTCGTTCTGTAGTATTACGGAAAGATTATTCGATTGAAAGGAGGGATGTTACAATTGCGCGCAACGGCGGAAAATGGGTACTTGAGATTCCCTCTTATCAAGAAGTGAAAAACCTTGATGACCCAGTCTTTACCGAGACCGATGACGGTTTTTCGCTTGGTTTCTATTGGGGAGGCGGCAGATTTTATTGGACTGAAATTCTCTTCTTCAAGGAAATTGAGGGCGAGCCTTGCCTGTACAAAATAGATTCAACGGTATCTAAACTCACTTATGACCATGACAAAGGAGAATTCGATTGTGAATCCGAAACGAAAAATCGTCCAATTCAGCCACCGATAAAGATAAGCGAACTCACCATAGACAAAATCAAGGGACTTCTCGGAGGTAAAGGCTATCAAACAAGAATAAATAGTATTTTACGGGAAGCAATTACTACAGGTAATTATTAATCTAAC
>CAJPPE010000089.1 GCA_905372345.1 uncultured Treponema sp.
AACTTTAGGAGGGCTATGAAAGAAGCGGAATTTTGGAAAAACGAACCTTCATTTTCAAAAAATGAAGACGATAAAATACGCTGCCTTTTATGCCCTCTTCTAAATCTTTTCTATCCAGACCCTTTCAGCACCTATCGAGGTGTTTGATCCGTGCCCGGGATAAACTGTAGTGTCATCCGGCAAATTTAAAAGGGATTTTAAAGAAGCCTTGATTTTTTGATCGTCACCGCCCAAAAGGTCTGTTCTCCCATGGGAGCGATAAAAAAGGGTATCTCCAGAAAAGAGGACTTTTTCCTCCTCATTCCAAAAGCAAACCGAGCCTTCGGTATGACCGGGAGTATATAAAACCTTAAAACCGTTTACAATATCTCCGTCTTTTAACAAATCAGTAGGCTCCGGAAAATCGTATTTCAAAGCTTTTATATATCTTTCTGCACGGATTTGACTAAAACACGCAATATGCTTTTCTTTTCCGTTTTTGCCCAAATAGTCTGCATCTGCATGATGAATCCATAAAGAAGAATCGGGATATTTTAGCATAAGCTCGGGCACGCCGCCCACATGGTCAAAATGTCCGTGGGTAAGCATAATTTCGAGTCTTTCTGCATTCTTGTTTTTTAGGTATTCCATCAATTCCTCATCCGTGCCGCCCGGATCAACGAGGAGAACCGTTTTTTTATCCAAGGGAAGAGCCCAAGTCTTTACAAAAAGCGGGCCGGTATAAATCTCCGTAATTTCCATATCTTTTTTATACGGCAATTCTGCAAAAATGTCAATTGCGATGATAAGAAGAAGGGAGGCCTATTTCTTTGCGGTACTTATTTACCGTTCTTACGGCGATATCTATTCCGCGTTCTTTTAAGATTTGAGAAATACGGGCATCGGTTTTTTTTTCGGTATCCGATTCGATGATCTCTTGTATGGCTTTTTCGACAAAGTCTTTTGAAAGGCCGCCGTTTACTTCCGGCGAAAATAGGTCTTTAATTTCAAAGAGCCCCCACTCGCATCTTATATACTTTTGGTTTGAAACTCTCGAAACGGTAGAAGGGCTTAGGCCTACAATTTCTGCAATATCGATTTGTTTTAAGGGCCTTAAATAGCCTGCCTGCATTTTTTGACTCTCTCCTTCAGAGGACGGTTTGCAGGGGCGGCCTAAAAAAAAGGCCTCTTGAAAATTTACAAGGGCAGTTAAGACTTTTAGTATAGTCTGATTGCGGTAGGCAAGCACATTCATAAAAAGAGCAGCCTTGTTTAAAAACTCCGAAGCCTCTTTTTTTTCTTCTTTTGAACCCGAATCTTTTATTCTTTCATATTCGGGCGAAATCTCCAAGGCAGGAATTTCTTCATCATTTATTATAATCTTAAGCTCATTCCCTTCCCGTTTTATCTCGGCAATCGGCGTAATAAATTTTTCGCCGTCTCCTTTGCGTGAATAGGCAAGCCCCGGCTTAGGGTTTAAGGCACCTATCAATTCTGCAAGTTCTTCCGCCGTTTCCAAATCCATATCGATTTTTTTTTGAGCAAGTTTTTTTATAAAAAGTTTTAAATCGGAAACAAAGACAAGAATTTCATAGTGTTCTTTTATTATCTTTACACAAAGAGAATGTATGGTTTTATAAATATCAAGGATTTCATGCGTTTTGGGCGACTCGCAAAGGATTCCGGCCTGCACAATAAGCGATTCTTTAAAACCGGAACAGGCGCAGCCTATCGGTTCAAAACGCCTGACAATGTTAAGGGCTTTTTTTATTTCCGCATGGTTTATCTTCTTTTCGGCAAGCATATCTGCAAAGAGTTCTTCAAGAGGCACCCAATAAAAACCGTTTTGATCCAAATTTTGAATTATGAGCATTGCCGCATCTAAGACATACTCGTCCGCAATCGATTCTCCGGCTTGTTCAATCAGATGAGCTTGAAGGGTTTTGCGGGAATCATCTTCAATGCTCTCCAAAAAACTTTGATGCTTATCCCCCTCTTCAGTGGAAGCAGCACTCACTCGGGAAGAGGTTTTAAAAATAAGGGCCGGATTCCGCTTTACTTCTTTTATTACCTCTTCCTGAAGTTCTTCGCTCGATAAATTAAGCAGGGCAACAGCATTCAGCATCTGCTGGTTCATCACCATTTTTTGAGATAGAATCTGCTGCTGCCTTTGCTTTAATAACATTTATTTTTACCTTAGAGCGTGCAGTTAAAATCCTTTACCAAGATGCCGGGAAGCGAAGCTCCTCCTGTGCTTCTTCTGCCGTAAGTGCCGGTGTTTGCGAAGATGCGGCTTTCCTTTGTTACGGCCAAAAGGTTTTCCCCGAACATATTGTACAAGGATTCGTCCCAACGCATATCGGCAATGGGGGCAATGATTTTTCCGTCTTCTACCCAAAGGCAGGCAAAGCGGGTCATTCCCGTAACGCGGGCCGATGAGGTATCGCTCCAGTTCAGGTAGTTAAAGTTTGAAATATAAATACCCGTACCCAGCTCTTTTACGGCATCAGCTTCGTTTAAGTTTCCCGCTCCGATAAGTATTGAACGCATGCTTTCACTTAAAGGAGCACCGTTGGATTTTACCCCGTACTGGGTTTCGGTTCTTAAACTGACCAAGGTATTTTTAAGCTTACCTTTTTCGATTATGCTTAATTTTTCGGGAGCCAACTCTCCGTTTGAGTTAAAGGCAGGTTCAAGCCCAAGCGAAAAGTCCTGAGTCAAATTAAACTTATCGGAAAAATGCTCTCTTCCCTCTTTTAAGGCAAGGTAAGCACTTGAGCCTTGCTGCATACTCCTTTCGCTAAAGCCGTTCCACGAAAAAAAGTCCGTTACATCAAGAAGAGCATCGGCACTTATAAATGCTTTGTATTTTCCGGGGGCTAATTTTTTTTGAGGCGTATGTAAAACCTCCAAGCCCTTTCGAGCTTGCTCTATCTTTAGCTTATATTGAGCATCACTCCATTCCGTTCCCGAATAAAGAGATTTTATACCGCGGCCGTTTTCGAGCCAAACCGAATAATCCAAAACAAAGGTTTCTGTTTGAAACCAGTGACTTGCCCCTGCAGAAGTTATAACACCCTTACAAATAACGCCCTGAGAATAAAGGCCTGCAAAGTCAAGGTCTTTAACGGGAGATAAAATAATTTCGGGTATCTTATCTTCGGGCAAAAGTTTTCCCGTATATATTGCCGAAGAAGTTTGTGAGGCTTCCGGGATTGACTGGTACTTGTCTTCGGGCAGAAGCATTATAGAGTCTCTAGCTTCTTGAAGAGCATCAGCCGCCATCCTCTTATCCTTTTCCATACTCATCTGAATACCGAAACGGAAATTGTGAGTGCGGTTCTTTTTCCAAAAAGTACAAGAAAAATAACCTTGATCAACCATTCCGTTTTGGCGTACCTTAGCCTTGCTAAAGCGCATAAAATAGCTCTTTTCGCCCGAAAAAGAAATCGAAATTTTTTCTCCCTCAAGCAGTTCCGAAAGCATAAAATCGGCAATCGATTCAAAATATTCTTTAAAACTCATTTTCATTTTCCGCCTCCAAAAACTTCTACATCAGAAAATGCGCATACAGGACTTGCGTGTCCTACACTGATAACCTGATTCGGCTCTCCCTTACCGCAGTTAGGCGTTCCGTAAACATGGAATGTGGATTTATCGCCTACGGCACAGAGGTTTCGCCAAAAGTTTTGAGATACTCCTCGGTAGTTCGGGTCGCGTACGGTTTTCGTAATTTTTCCGTTTTCGATTAATTGGCCGTATTCGCATCCGAATTGAAATTTATTGCGGTAATCGTCTATCGACCATGAGCGGTTAGATGTCATAATAATTCCTTTTTCGATTGAAGAAATTATTTGATCAAAGCTGCTGGTTCCCGGCTCAAGGTTTAGGTTTGCCATTCTGTCTATCGGCGGCCGGTTCCACGAGGTTGCTCTTTGGTTTGCAACCATCTTGTCCGGCGGAACGGTTTTGCCTGCATAGAGGCGGCCTGCACTTTCAAGACTTCCCAATCCGCAAACTAAAATTCCGTCCTTGATTATAAAGGTTTTCTTTGACTGAGCCCCCGTCTGGTCGGCGGCAAAGGTTGCAAGCTGATATGGAATTGTAGGATCGTAGCAGATATTCATAAGCTTTGAGCCGTATTGGAAGCTTCCTATATCTTCAGGCTTTATAAAACTGCCGCCTGCAAAGTTTCTTTCATCACCTAAAATGCGGTCAATTTCCAAGGGATGGCCGACGCTTTCGTGAATTTGTAAAAGCATTTGGTCGGGCATAAGAACAAGGGTACGCCTGTCGGAAGGACAGGCGTCGGCTCCCAAGAGCTCTATTACTTCATGCCCAACTCTTTTGGCCTCTACCTTGGATTTGGCAAAGTTTAAAAACTCATAGCCTCCCTGAAAGGTACGGGCACCTGAGCCGTTATAAGTCCGTCTTTGGATTATGTCCCCTCGGCGGGCAGCGGCACCGAAACTTGAACCTATTGTGTAAAAATCTTGCAAGATTTTTGCCCCGCCTGAACTTAAAAGCTCTATTACCTCTTCGCCTAAATTTACATAGGCATGAGTGTCAATAACCTCATCAGAGACTTTTAAAATATTGCATATCTCAAAAAGATAATCGAAAATTTCCGTTTTGGAAGGGCGGGTCTTTTTACCCCTGAGAGTCTCGTATTTTAATTCCGTATCCGGCCTGACATTTTTGTCAAAATCGGCAATTTTAAAGGCTGAAGCGGTTTGAGCGGCATTAAAGGCTTGGCAGGCAGCTTCTGCAGCTCCTTGAGGCGTCATATTTTGAGTTGCCCCATAAGCAATATGCCCCTTATACAAGACCTCAACCATAAAACCCTGATCAGCCGAATAACCGGAAGATTCAAAAGCTCCATCCTGAGCCGCAAAGAAGGTATCCCTTGTGCGGTGAATGCGTAAAGTTACAAGCTCCGCCTTAGGAACGGCGTTTTTTGCAGCTTCAAGCAGACTTTCCGATGTATAAATCATATTTCCCCCTAAATAATTACTAGGGATATTATATCAAAAAGAGGCAGATTTTGCAATTGAATTTTTTTTAATTATTTTTAAAACCATAGACTATAAAGTATTTACAATACCTTCTAATTCTGTCTCATTGATGGTATAAACCTTATCAAAAAAAACTTTATACCTATAGAAACCTTTAATCAGATGGTTTGTACCGGATAAAGCTGCTATTGAACTACCAATTCTATTTATTGATGAATTTCGTTCTTTTTCAAAAGAAGAATTTTTCTTTTTATTATATACAAGAATATAACAGCAATCCTTTCTTATTTCGCTTAATTTAGCGTTAAGAATATCAGCCAAAATTAATAAACTTTCACTTATTTTACTGCGTATTTTTTCCTTTTCAAGTTTAGAGGTAATATCTCCATTTTTAAATTCGATAAAGACCAATCTGTTTTCTTTCCGATAAAGAGCATCATTTGATCTAAAACTATCCTCAGATAAACTTTGGTAGTTTTTTATAATATGCCGTACATACTCATCTTTTATTTTATCAAAATCATATACTTCTATGGATAAATTAGTTAGATAAATTTGATTTGCAGAATCATAGGAGGAGTCTTCTAATGTTGTTTTAAAATTATAGTCTTGTTCTAAAATTTGAAAATTCAACATTTAATCTTCAGAAAAACTTTTTAAGCTTTCCAGCTCCTGTAAGGGCTTGTATAACAAATTATAAATAGGTTCCAAATCATCTGAAACATCTTTCATAGTTATTAAACCATTCTTATTTTCTTGTGTCAAATAAAATTTGGGGTTGTTTATCTTCTCTTTTTTAGAATAAACCTCTATTGCATGAATAAAATAAGGACTATGAGAACTAATCAAAATGTGCATTTTATATTCTTTTTGCAAAAGTACTATTATTTTAGCCAATACTATTTGCCACTCAGGATGTAAATGGATTTCAGGCTCATCAAGAATCAAAGTTCCTTTTTCTTCCAAGTAGCCGTTTAAAAGCAATGTTTTTATGATTGTAAATGTTTTTAAACCCGTTGATAAATTTGCTAAACTTATTTCTCTACCATCATAATCATTGATAAAAGATAAAACACCTGACTCCTGTCTTACCAAAGAACCCTCGCAAACATTATTTAATTCGGCGTAGATATTTTTTAAATTATCTTCTACCAATAAATCGTTTACAGCTTTTTGAACAGACAGAGTATCAATATTTTGTCCGATACTCTGCTCTTCAAACTTATTGTGCAGTAATTTTTTTTCGATACTTGACCTATGAGGTATGCGGTTAAATCTTCTCAATACTGAAACTCCATCTAACACAAAAGGATCGTCAATATAAATAGCCTCATGGGTTAAATTAAGCGGATTTTCCAATTCGGTAATAATATTATCTTTTATTATTATCTTTACATTTTCATCCTTAACTTGTAAATTTATTGAAGCACTTTTTTTGGCAGCAAAATTTTGAATTTGACCTTGAAATTCGGAGGTAAATAAATTTTGTAAGATTTTTTTATTTATATCTGCCTGAGAAAGCGTCAAAATTGAAATAACGCGGTTTATATCAATTCCTTTATTTTTAGTAAAATCATAACCGAGGTTTTTAGTAATTATATCTATGGCTATCTTTTCAGTAATATTTTCTTTATTCTTAAGAAGTTCTCTTATTGTATTTCTTATTTGCATTGAACTTACTTC
>CAJPPE010000090.1 GCA_905372345.1 uncultured Treponema sp.
CTGCAATATATAAAAGAAAGGCTTGCCCTGGTCTTTTCAAGTCTTGCCGCTTCAGAAAGCTCAACAAGTTTTGAAGGAGCATCATCTGCATAAAAAGAAAAATGGCACCATTTATCCGAGGCTATAGGATATTTTATATTTTTTTGTTCGGCCGTTTTTTTCCCGGGAATAGGACAGATTTCTGCATGGGGACAGGGAGAAATTATTTTATATTTTTTTTCGATAAAGTTTTTACGCAAGGCCGAAACGAATTCGCCGGCAAGGGGGATGCCTGGCTCAATTATCAAGGCTGCTCCGTTCTCTTGAATATAATGCTGAATTGTTTTTGCAGCTCTTTCAGCTTCACCTTCAATCTTAATTGAAGAATCCCAAAATATTTCGTTAAACATATTTGCACTTACAAAAAGGTTTACCTTTTCTTTTAACGGAAGACCGAAGCTGCCGTTTAATTTTGTAAGCTTCCAATTCGATGTTTGTTCTATTCCGGCATTTTGATTGGTAAAAGCAAAAAGAGAATTAAACAAAGCTTCTCCTGCCGCCAAAGCCTTCCCCGAAATATCGGCACAATACCAATGAAGTTTTTTTGAGCGCAATTCAGGCTTGGCAATCCAAAAAGCACACATAAGAGTCATAGGCCCGCAGCCGAAGTCTGCAATTATGTCGCCGTCCTTTAAATCAAAATCAAGATTACCTATCAATTTTGAAATACGTACCAAGTTCCACCACATATAGTGATAAATATAGGCCGTTAATTTTACGGGATTGTTTAGGTAATTTACTTTTCGCGAGCCTCTTTCATTTGTAAGTTCATGGAATAAGATACGGATATCCTTTGGAACCGAAGCAGCTTGTTTTGAAGAAAGTTTTAGAGCATCCTTTATTATTAAATCAAAAGAATTTAAAAGAGCCTTTGTATCTTCATCATTTTCTTTAAAAATATTTTTGCCGGTATCTTTTGTCTTTACAATCTTTACCGGAAACTCTTCCCGATTATTTTTCTTTTCAGACCTCTTTTCTTTGGTCAGGGGTTCATCAATTTCTTTCTTTTTTTGATGATGAATTTTTGCCTCATTCTTTTTTACAAATTTTTCGTAAAATGGTTTATTTTGTTCCGTCATTTTTTTCTTCCCGTATAATTCCGTAAATATCTAAAAGCTGATCCCTAAGCTCGGATATTTTAGCCGTAAGGGAGCCTTGGGCTGCACTTTGGTTTATTATTTCCGCAGCAGCTCCTTCAACCGTGTACTTTTTTTTATTTATTAAATAATCCAGCCGATAGATGATTCCCAAATCATGGGAGCTGTAAATACGCCTTCCGCCCAAATCTTTTTTAGGCTGCAAGACGGGGATATTGTCTTCCCAATATCTTAAAGTATGAGATTTTATCCCTGTAATTTTTTCAACTTCACCTATCGAAAAACCTTTCATTCCTAAAGCCTTTCTTCCCAGCGTTTTCGGCTTCCCTTAACTTTAAGCAAGATAGGAATCATTTCAAAACCCAAATCGCTTCTGATTTTATTTTGAATATACCTCATATAAGATTCGGTTACATAATCGGGCCTGTTTGAAAATAACAAAAATTCCGGAGGACGGGAACCTGTCTGCACAATGTACTTAAAGGTAAAGGCTGTTTGACGGCCTTGAGGAGGGGGAGCAGCCTGAAGCCAATCTTTTAAGGCAATGTTTAGAGCCGATGTTTCTATTTTTTTATTTAGCTGCTCGAACATTTTGACGGCCGTGTTTAAAAGCTCTTTGATGCCCGTCCCCTCATTTGCAGAAATAGCAAGTACGGGAGCATAATCCATTTTGCCGAACATAACTTTTATGCGCTCTTCTTCATCCTTAAAAGCTTTTTTTGTTTGCTCCATCAAATCCCATTTATTTAAAACAAAGATAACGCCGAGGCCGCGGTTGGTTGCCTGCACTATAATTTTTTTATCCTGTTCTGTTAAGCCTTCTTGAACATCTATCAGATGAAAAACTATATCGGCATTGTCCATGCTTTTAATTGCACGCACTACGGAATAATATTCTATATCTTCGTTGACCTTTGCCTTGCGCCTTATTCCCGCAGTATCCTGAATAAGAAATTTTTTATTTTTATAAGAAAATTCGCCTTCAACAATATCGCGGGTAGTCCCTGCAACATTTGAAATTATCGAAGAGGAAGAACCTGTAAGATAATTTGCCAAGGTCGACTTTCCCGTATTGGGTTTACCGACAATCGTAATTCTTATTGTATCATCTTCTTCAAGTTCTTCTACCTTGCTAAAATCAAGACCGGCTGTCAACTCTTGAGCCAGCTCCGAAATATTGTCGCCATGCTCGGCACTTATGCAGGTCAAGGATTTAAAGCCGTAAGAGTAATAGTTGCAAGCCTCTGCCATGAGTCTTCCGCCTTCGGTCTTATTTACGGCAACAACCAGCTTATTAAAATAGGGCCGTAAAAATTGAATAAACTCTTCGTCTTCTGCAGTTGCAAGACCTGCATCGAGAAGAAGCAAAATCCTGTCGGCTTTTTTTAAAGTGGAAATAGTTTTTTCCATAACAAGTTCATCTATCGTATCTTCAAATTTATCGCCACTCCTTGTAAGTTTAAAGCCGCCCGTATCGACAAGCATGACAGGAAGGCCGTTTATAATCGCCTGTGCTTCGACGGGATCGCGGGTTACGCCGGGAGTCGGATCGGTGATGGAACGGCGTTTTCTTAAAAAGCGGTTAAACAATGTAGACTTGCCGACATTGGGACGGCCTACAATGGCTATCAAAGGAATGTTTTTATATTTTTTTTGATGAGAAAATTCCGAGCTATCTGAACTTATATTTTCTTCGTCAATAATTTCATATTTAGTTTTCGGCATAATATTTCTCCAATGCTTTTTGTACCTCGGTTTTTATTTGAGATGCGGAATTTAATTTTTTAATTTTTTCGTATAAGGCTTCCGCATCCTTGACATTTACTGATTGCATAAACTTTTGCATTTTTAAAGTTTTTCCGGCAGGCATACTGAAATGTCTCAACCCCATTCCCAAAAGTAAAAAAGCGGCATCTTCATGCGAGGCCATTTCTCCGCACATAGAAACCAAATGCCCTACCTGTTCTTTTATAAACCTTTGTGCATCGATAACGTTTTTGATAAGCCGCAAAACAGCCGGTTCAAAATAATTTGCAAGATAGGCAACCTTTGTGTTTTCCCTGTCTGCCGCCATCGTGTATTGAATAAGATCGTTTGTTCCGATAGAAAAGAAATCCAAATACGGAGCATAGAGGTCGGCGGCTACAGCCGTAGAGGGAACTTCAACCATAATTCCGACATTAACCTTTTCAATTATTTTTTTCCCGGCAGCATTACATTCAAGTTTACATTCTTCGATTATTTTTTTAACTTCGATAATTTCTTCAATGTTTGAAATCATCGGAATCAAAAGAAAAACGTTTCCGAAAACTCCGGCCCGCAGGATAGCCTTTATTTGAGTTTTAAATACTTCTTTTCTTTCTATGCAATAGCGGACAGCCCGCCAGCCGAGAAGGGGATTTTTTTCACGCAAGGTTTCCTGCTCATCAATCATCTTATCGGCACCCACATCGAAGGTTCGAATAATTACGGGCTTTTTGCCCATAGCTTCAACAACTTTTTTATAGGCTTCAAACTGAGTATCCTCATCTGGGATTTTACCGTCCTCTAAAAATAAAAACTCGGAGCGGAAAAGGCCTATGCCGTTTGATATGGTAACGAATTTATTTTCAATTTCTTCGGGGAAGGCAATATTCGCATTTACCGAAACCTGAACTCCATCCTTTGTCGTAATCGAAAGACGCTCAGTATAATTTTTTTGAGCTTCTAAGAGTTCCTTAATTTCAGCATTTCTTTTTTCGATACGGCACTCATATTCTTTTATAAGAGTCTTGGAAGGGTTAAATAAAACAAAGCCCCCGTCCGCATCGAGAGCCGCAGGCATATTGGTTCGGGCAAAATCCATACAGTTTTTTACACCTACGAGCATGGGAATATCCCAAGCACGGGCCATAATCGAAATATGGCTGGTAACGCCGCCCTCTTCCATAATTATACCGCTCACTCCCGCATTTTTTACCAAGAGAGCCTCGGAGGGTTTTATCAGTTTGGCTGCAATAATCGCACCCTTTGGAACCTTTGTAAATCGGGAATCCCTTGCTCCTTGTTTAAGGAGATGAACAAAAACGGATTCAAAAGCATCTTGAATATCTACAGCTCTTGCACTAAGGTATTCATCTCCGGCTGTTTGCAGCATTGCAACGGTTTCGTCCAATTTTCTTTTTAAAACAAACTCGGCATTCATCCTTGTTTTTTCGATATCGGCAAAAACGGAATCCAAAAAGGCCGTATCCGACAGCATAAGAATGTGGGTTGATATAATATCTTCACCGGTCTTGTCGTTTTCGCTTTTTTCTACATCAGATGATGAAGATATCAGTTCCGAAAGCTCGTTTTTTGCCTTTTCCACGGCACCGGCCAATCTCGATTTTTGCAAAGCAATTTCATTTTCAGATATGGAATAAGAAGGAATCACCGTTTCAGGCTGTTCCATTATACAATATAGTGGTCCGGCGGCTAAACCGTCGGAGGCTATGAGTCCGTTAAGTTTTTTCATACTGTCTTTATTATAGTAGAAAACTGGGGGATTGGCAACTATTTGGGGAAGGGATTGATGTGCCGGCTTTGAAAAGTAAAATTAGAACATATTTTGAAAAATATCCGAAAAAATTTAAATCTGTGTAATTTAAAGCAATACTTGAATCCCTGTAAATTATAATATATAATAGATAAAGGGAATAAGCACTTAACGATTGATTGGGGAGGCAAAAATGATGGATTTTTCACGGAAGATACCTATAGGCGTACAAAGTTTTGAAGTCATGCGTAATGATAAATTTTTGTATGTAGATAAAACCGAATTTATTTTTAAGCTGACTAATTCAAATAGAGTCTACTTTTTAAGCCGCCCCCGCCGTTTCGGAAAAAGCCTTTTTCTTTCTACCCTCGAAGCCTACTTTTTAGGAAAAAAAGAATTGTTTAAGGGGCTGTACATTGAAGAGGCCGAAGAAAACAGGGCTAAAAACGAAGGGACTGAAGCATGGACTCAATATCCCGTTCTTTACTTGGATTTTAATACGGGGCGGTATGATTTGCCCGAGTCTTTAAACGAAAGCCTTGACTTCTTTTTAAGGGCAGAGGAGGAGCGTTTCGGTATACAGGGGAACGATTTATCTTTTGGTAAACGCTTTGCTTTTTTAATACAAACTGCTTATGAAAAGACCGGCAAACAGGTAGTTATCCTTGTAGACGAATATGATAAGCCCCTCTTACAAACAATGTATGTAAATGAAACCCTAAACGAAGAATTCCGCAGCACACTCAAAGCTTTTTATTCCGTTATAAAAACTTGCGACAAATATATCCGCTTTGCATTTTTAACGGGAGTAACAAAATTCAGTAAGGTAAGTATTTTCAGTGACCTAAATAATTTACAAGACATAAGCCTTCACGAAGATTGCTCTGCTCTTTGCGGTATAACCCAAGAAGAATTAACGGCCGTATTTTCTCCCGAAATTCAGGTCTTGGCAGACAAAGAAAAGATAAGCTATGAAGAATGTTTAAGCCTTCTTAAAAGACGCTATGACGGATATCTTTTTGCAAAAGAAGGAAAAAGCGTTTATAATCCTTTCAGCCTTCTAAATGCTTTTTCGGCAAAAGATGTGGGAAGCTATTGGTTTGCTACTGGAACTCCGACCTTTTTGGTAAACTACCTCAAAGAAGCTGAGTATAATATTCCCGACTTAGACGGAAATGTTGAGCTTGATGAGGCCGGCTTAGCCGATTACCGAGCCGACACAAAAAATCCTCTGCCGATTTTATTTCAAGCAGGATATTTAACAATTAAAGAATATATAAGAGAAGCGGCCATTTACAGATTAGGCTTTCCTAACGATGAAGTCCGTTACGGTTTTCTTAAAAACCTTTTGCCGGATTACACTTCTTTGCGTACCGATCAAACTGCTTCTTCCGTTTGGCGTTTTGTTGAAGATGTAAGGGCAGAAAATGTAGATAATTTTATGGAAAGAATGCAGTCCATAATTGCCGGCATTCCTTACGATAATCTTCCCAAAGAAAAGTTAAAACTTAGAGAGCAAAATTATCAGACGGCTGTTTATTTGATTTTTAAACTTATGGGACAGTTTGTCGAAACAGAGATACACTGTGCTGCCGGAAGAGCAGACTGCATAGTTCACACGGCAGATGCGGTTTATATCTTTGAATTTAAACTTGACGGAAATGGAAGCTCGGAAGATGCGATAGCACAGATAAAAGAAAAAGGCTATGCAGTTCCATTTAAATCAAGCGGTAAAAAGATTGTTCTAATAGGTTCATCCTTTGATGAAAAAGAGCGTACCATAAAAGACTGGAAAACCGAAAAAATTTAACATCCTCGTAACATCCGTTACCGACTTCTATTCATAAAATGCTTATAATTTACCTGTAATCTTCGAGTTTATCAAGGTTGACAATGATGGTATCTTTTTCGATTTTTAAAAGCCCATCTTTTTGCATACTCA
>CAJPPE010000091.1 GCA_905372345.1 uncultured Treponema sp.
ATAAAATCTAAAACTTCTCGTCCGCGTTCTCCTATAAGAGCTATAACATTTACATCGGCATTTGTGTTTCTGGCTATCATTCCAAGCAAGGTAGACTTTCCGATACCGGTACCGGCGAAAATACCAAGACGCTGTCCGCGCCCAACTGCCAAAAGACTATCGATAGCTCGAATACCGGTAACAATTCTTTGTCTTATAGGTTTACGGGTCATAGCATCCGGAGGCGGAGCTACAACAGGATATCTTTTTGCTGAATAAGGTTCAGGCTTACCGTCAGCCGATCTACATAATGCATCTACAACACGGCCCAGCAAAACATTTCCAACCGGGACGGATAGAATTTCTCCGCTCGCAATAACGAGGTCGCCTATTTTTACACCTTGAACATCTGTATAACTCATCAGCTGAACGATAGTTCCGTTTAAACCGACAACCTCAGCCTTTAAGCCTTCAGGATTATCATCGGTAATAATTTGGCAAAGCTCTCCGACGGAAGCAACGGGTCCTTCACTTTCAATTAATTTATCATGAACACGTATAACATGTCCTGTAAATTTTATCGGATCGGTTTCTGAAACGGCATCGGTATATTTATCAAAAAGATCTACCATATCGACACCTTAAATATTTCCGGTTTTTATCTTTGTTTTAATGGGAGATATTTCCAAAATCTTTTGTTCAAGTTCGTTAAGCTGACTTGCTATGCGTGCATCAACTGCTCCAAAATCGGTTTCAATTATACAGCCGCCCTGATCAACAGTAGAATCTTCCACAACCGTAATATTTTTAATATTTTCTGCAGCGGATATAAAGTTTTGAGTATGCTCCGTAGTCATCTTAACATCAGCAAGATTAACGCGTATAACTACATCTCCCCTGCCCTTTACTTTACGCAAAGCATGAACAACGTTGGACACTACAACATTTCTCTGATTTTCGGAAATAACTTTAACAACCTTTCTTGTCATCAAAAGAACAAGATCCACTATCTGCTGCTCGGTTTCTGAAAGAATTTCCTGCCGCCTATCCATCGTCTTATTTATTATTGTATGAAGACGATCGGTTAGGCGTTGTACTTCAAGATTTCCTTCTTTAAAACCTTCTTCACGGCCGCGGTTAAAACCTTCTTTATACGCATCACGATTTACGGAATCTTTATTTTTTTCCGAATCGGCTATTATATCTCTGGCTTTTTGCTCGGCTTCAGCTATAATATCTTCGGCTTCTTTTTTAGCATTTTGAGCAATAACTTGCCCCTCATCTGTCTGCCTTTTTACCTCATCAAAGGCAGCATTTTGTGCACCTTGAATAATTCTGTCGGCTTCAGTTCTAGCTTCCGAAAGCATTTTTTCTTTTTGTTTTTCCCATTCAAGTCTAAAATCTTCAGCTTCCTTTTTTAAATCTTCAACAGTAGGACCTTCATAAACCGGAACTTCCTCTTCAATAATTTCTTCAGGTTCTTCTTGAAAAGTTTTATTGAGCTGTAAAAATACTACATCGCTATTGTTTTTATTTACCTCAAAGCCTCTAAAAATAGTCTTAGCCATAAGCAATTCTCCGTTTTATTTTATACCAATTCATCCTCTTCGGATCTGGCGATAACAATTTCACCCTTATCTTCCAAGTGTCTGATAATCGAAACAATTTTCTGCTGAGCTTCTTCAACATCTTTAACACGTATCGGTCCCATGTATTCCATTTCATCGCGGAGCATAGCACCGGCACGCTTCGACATATTTCTAAATATCTTATCTTGAACCTCGGCATCAACCTGTTTAAGAGCCTTAGCCATTTCATCGTTATTAACTTCGCGCAGAACCTTACTGATGGATCTATCGTCAAGCATAACAATGTCTTCGAATACGAACATCTTCTTCTTGATTTCTTCTGCCAAGTCGGGATCTTCGTCTTCAAGAGATTCGATAATTGATTTTTCAGAAGAGCGGTCAACAAGGTTAAGAATCTCAACGATGCTATCGACACCGCCCGCTGCAGTATAGTCTTCACTTGAAACAGTAGATAGCTTCTTTTCCAAAACGCGTTCAACTTCACGGAGAACATCGGGGGAAGTTGTATCCATGGTTGCGACACGTCTTGCAACATCGCTTTGAATTTCATCGGGAAGATTTTGCAAAATCACCGATGCCTTTTGCGGCTCAAGGTAAGCAAGAATCAAAGCTATTGTCTGCGGATGCTCTTGCTGAATGAAGTTCAATAAGTGTGCAGGATCGGTTCTTCGAATAAAATCGAAGGGACGAACTTGCAGAGAGCTAGTGAGTCTATTTATTATCTCAATAGCTTTTTGACTTCCGAAAGTTTTTTCCAGAACATCTCTTGCATAATCTATACCGCCGGTTGTGATAAAGTTTTGAGCCGCCATTAAATCCTGAAACTCTTGGAGAACGGCATCTTTTAATTCAGCTTCAACACTTTCAGTTCTTGCAATTTCAAAAACTATTTTTTCAACTTCATCTTCACGAAGTCTTTCCATTATTTTAGCGGAGATTTCACCTCCGAGAGATACTAAAAATATAGCAGCCTTTTGTCTTCCGGTAAGAGAATTAATATCTTTACCTTTTTTTGAACTGCCTCTTTCTTTTGCAGGTGCTACAGCCATATTATTCCTCCATGAGCCAAGTTCTAATTAAAAGAGCAACATCTTCAGGATGTTCCCTAGCCATATTGATAGCATTTTCTTGAAGCTCCTGACGTCTTCGCTCTTCAACCGTCATTGAAACATCAGCATCAGCCATCTGCTGATCATACAACATTCTCTCACGTTCCAACTGTGCTTGACGCAGAAGTTCTTCTTCGCGGAGTCTTTTTCTTCTTTCAATCTCACGGCTTATAATTCTATACAATATAAAGAAGAGCAATATTAATGCTATTCCCGCCAGTGAAAGTAAGAAAATAGTTTGCCTTTGCAGAGCCTTAAAATATTCTTTATCTTCCAATTCAAATTGAGATGTTCTATCAACCTTAACATTTACAACACTTACGGAATCTTTTCGAGTTGCATCAAATCCTATGGCATCTTTAATTATTTTTTCGGCCTGCTTTATTTCTTCAGCTGAAAGAGGTTTATATTCTCTTTCAATCATACCGTTTTTAATAATATATTTTCCATTTACATCTTTTTTCTTTTCCCATACGCCGTCAATGTTTACCGATACGGTCCTTCTTCCCATTTTTGGAAGGAAGACTTCCTTTATCTGACTTGAACTTACAAGATGGTTTTCCTTTGTGATTGTCTGAGTCGAGCGTCCCACTAAATTTCTTGTGTCCTGATAAGAAGGAGGAGTTTGTCCCTCGGTTCCCACAGGCCCTTGAGGATTTATTCCGCTTCCTTCCCAGATAGTGGTTGCATTTTCCGAACTTACCGTAACCGATTGAACCACTTGAGAATCATCATAAGAAGTCTCAGGATTATCTTCTTTGATAACTGTAGGGCGTATTTCGGTCGTATCGGCAGAACGTTCAGACATATCCATATCAATTTTAACGTTTATATCTCTAACTCTGTCTTCACCGTATATTTTTTGTAAAGGAGTTAATATATTTTCCCCGTATTGCCTTTCAAGTTTAGCAATAAATTTTTGCTGCTTTTCAATTAGAGTTAAGCGGTCGGCATCTTTCATACCTTCAAAATCATTTAAGGTAATACCGGAAGCATCGCTTATAGTAATATCTTCATTTTTTAATCCGGGAACCGCAAGCCTGAGCATCTTTTGGATACCTTCTATTTTTTTTCGATTGGTCGAAATATCGCTTCCGGGTGCAGGATAAATAACTACGGTCGCAGTTGCAGGAAGTTGTTCCGATTCAAATAAAGCTTTTTCGGGTATTCGGACGACAACATTGGCATCATCAATATCGTCCAATGCTTTTAAGTGTCGCTTGACTTCCTCTGTAATTGCACGGCGTACATCAATCTCGCGCTCAAAATCTGTACGAGAATAGCGCTCAACATCAAAGAATGCCCAAGGACTTGTATTCTTAGGTATTAAATCTTCACGCAGCAAGATAGCCCTCATCCTTCTGGCAGTTGCTTCATCGGCAACCGAGATTATCCCATCAGAAGAGATTTCAGTTTTTACATTTTCTTCATTAATGCGTAAGATAATTCTATCCCGCAGATCAACATCGGTTATCGCCATGTCTATCACTGGTACCGATGTCGGTTTTGAAGACCATCTACCGAGAACGACAACCAACACCAGCGCAAGTACAATTACCCCGATGATGATTCCTTTTTGGAGCTTTGTCCATTTTCCCCAAAGCGTCCCAAACTTTGTTTTTAGATTGTTAAACTTTTCGTTCATGTTTCCCCCCATGTACTGAACGAGCTTTGCAAGACTTTAAGTTAAAAGTCTTGCAGCCTATTTTTTATCTCGTTGTAGTAATATCATTCCAAGTTTTTACTAAACGGTCGATTATGGTTTGCGCTAATTTAAGCGACAAACTTGCTTCGGCCATTCCCATCGTTATATCATGAACATCGACCGATTCGGGATCGACAATCATTTGTTCTCCCAATTTGTCCATGTTTGTTTGCTTTGCATTCATGCTGTCGAATGCTTTTAAAATTGTCTGCTCAAAACTTGCAGCTTCTTTATTTGCAGCAAGCTCAATCATGTCGGTATTTGAAACCATTTTGGCTCTAAAATTATCTGTAACAACAGCATTAATTTTCGGAACATCCAAAAGTCCCGGCACCGAATTTACATTTGCAACATTTACAGCGTTTACCATTTTTTCCTCCCACTAAAATATTTTATCGTTCATTTTATCTTGCAATATCCAAGGCTCTTTGGAACATATCCTTTGCACCGTTTACAACGGCAAGGTTTGCCTCATAAGCCCTTGAAGCCGAAATTAAATCTACCATTTCGGTAACTATGTTTACATTCGGGTACTCTACATATCCTTCCTTAGGGCCGTACTTTAAGGCCTTAGGATGTGTCGGATCATAAACCCAACGGGTATCAGAAGTATCTTTTTCTATCGAAATAACTTTAACGCCCTCACCTACTCCTCTTTCTACATTTTGAGGAGTAAAAGGAGTCTGCCAGTCGATACCGCTTTTCTTTTGGCCGACTATTACACGGCTTCTTTTAAAAGGGCCGCCTTCTTGGGTTTCCAAGCTTGAAGCGTTTGCAATATTGTTTGATATTACATCGGTTCTAAGACGCTCTACACCCATTCCCGTAGCTGCAATATTTATACTCGTAAACAATCCCATATTTTTTCCTCCGATTCCTTATTCTACTTTAAAACCGATTGTACCTGATTGTACTGAAAACCTGCCATCATACTTAAAAGCTGATACTGCATTTGTATCTTCAATACCTTCATAGCTTCATCTTCAGGGTTTACATTATTTCCGTTTGCTTTTTCGGCAGTCAAATAATCCAAAACACGCACAGGCTCAACCGTTTTATAATCTATAGGCTCATTTGATTTTATGTGCAAAGGATGAGTCGTTGCAAGCTGAAAAGCTCCTTTTGCATTTTTTTCAGAATCAAAGGCTCTTTTTAACTCCGATTCAAAATTTACCTCAGTCCTCTTAAAATTAGGAACATCCGAATTTGCAAGGTTATTTGATGTAACGGTATAGCGTAAAGAGTTTACATCCAAGGCTCTGTGCAGTATATCCGTTGTTCTTAAAAAACTATTAAAACCCATAATTCACTCCTAAGGATATTTTCGGCAAATTTTAAATACCCCTTAACCATATTATAGAATATATCGGGATAAATCCTGATCCTGTACTATATCTTTTAACCTTTCATCCACATAGGCTACATCGATTTTTACCGTTTCGCCTCCCATTTCGCTTGCATTAAACGAAATATCTTCTAAAAGCATTTCCATAATCGTATGGAGCCTTCTTGCCCCAATGTTTTCGTTTTTGCTGTTTACATCGGCAGCCAAAAAACTCATTCTATCAATGGCTTCATCTAAAAATTCTATTTTTACGCCTTCGGTTTCCAAAAGCTCTGCATACTGTTTGGTCAAAGCGTTTTTAGGTTCAAGGAGAATGCGTTTAAAATCTTCTGCATGCAAGGCTTCGAGCTCTACGCGCAAGGGAAAGCGTCCTTGAAATTCAGGGATTAAATCGCTCGGCTTTGATACGCTAAAAGCTCCCGCTGCTATAAAAAGAATATGACGGGTATCGACAACGCCGTACTTAGTGGAAACCTTAGAGCCTTCAACTATGGGAAGGATATCGCGCTGAACACCTTCTCTTGAAACATCGGGCCCTCCGCCGCGATCCGAACGGGAAGCGACCTTATCGATTTCATCAATAAATATAATTCCCATCTGCTCGACCCTTTGCTTTGCTTCATCCGTTACCTTATCATGATCGACCATACGGTCAAGCTGTTCGGCCATTATAATTTCGCGGGCTTCTTTTACGCTTACATTTTTACGTTTCGGTTTTGCGCCGCCCATAAGCATATTGGAAAAGTTTGACATTGCAGATTCAATATCTTCCATGTTTGAACCGCCTGCAAAAAATTCGAATGTGGGTGTTCCCATGGAGGGAGAAATAGTAACCTCAACCATCTTATCTTCAAGTTTATTTTCGCG
>CAJPPE010000092.1 GCA_905372345.1 uncultured Treponema sp.
GCGGTTAAAATATCGGCTTCTTCCTTGGTCATAAAACTGCCTATGGGTTTTGTAGGTTTTGAAAAGGCCAGATCCGAAGGATCTACAAGTACCTGAGTTATCAAGGTAGCAACGGGCTTATTGATACCGCGGTTTAAAAGCTCTTCCCTTAAAGCGGCTTCCAAATCGTTTCCTATATAACCTTGGCTCATAGCAACGGAAACTGCAAGTTCGGGTTCCGAAGTTTTAGGATCGATTTTATGATATTCGGACATTGCCAAATGAATCATTCCAACCTGAGGCCCGTTTCCGTGAGAAACGATTACTTGATGTCCCTCTTCGGCTAAATCGGCAATGGCCTTTGCCGTAATTTTAACGGCCTTTCTTTGTTCTTCCAAATTATTTCCCAACGCATTGCCGCCTAAGGCAATAACAATCTTTTTCGGCATAGAATTCTCTCCTTAAATAGAATTATCTCCTTAATCCGCCGATTATATAGAATTTTTTTAATTGTTTCAAGCATGGTGAAAACTTCCTTGACAAGAGAGGCTTTCTATTCTATACTTCACCCATGGCAAAAGAAAATACAAATCCACTTGCAAGAATTCCGCAAGTCGAAAAACTTTTAAATGAAGATATATTAAAAAATACGGCGGCTCTTATCGGAAGGCCCTTTGTCGTAAAAAAGGCCTCGGAGTATTTGGAAAACATACGCAAAAAGGCAAGGGCCGGAGGAGATGTTCCTTCACTTAAGGCCTGTGCCGAAGAAATAAGCAAACTATGCAGGCCTATAATCCGCACAAAAATTACGCCCGTAATAAATGCAACGGGAATAATCCTCCATACAAACCTCGGCCGCTCTCCCCTGCCTGAAAATATTTGGGACAGGGCAAAGGAAACGGCTTCTGGCTATTCTTCTATCGAAATGGATTTGCGGGACGGAAACCGCGGAAAGAGGTTCGAGTTTTTAAATGACTGTATGAGTCTTTTGACCGGAGCCGAAGATGCCCTCATGTTGAACAACAATGCGGCGGCTGTTTTTTTAATGTTAAAGGCCCTCGCAGGCGGAAAGGAAGTCATAGTTTCCCGCGGCCAGCAGGTTCAAATAGGCGGAGGCTTCCGTATCCCCGAAATTTTGGAGATGGCCGGCTGTAAGCTCATCGAGGTCGGCACAACAAATATCACAAGCCTTAAGGACATTCAAAAAGCAATAAACGAAAACACGGCCATGGTGCTTTGGGTTCATACCTCAAACTATAAGATACGGGGCTTTACGGAGCAGCCTTCAATTTCAGAAATCAAAGCTATCCTTCCGCAAAACATAATCCTCGCAGTGGATCAGGGCTCGGGAAACCTATCCTTAAACGTTCCCGAAGAGCCCACGGTTTCTTCCATTATAAAAGAAGGAGCGGATTTGGTTTGCTTTTCTGGAGATAAGATTTTGGGCGGACCGCAGGCAGGGTGGATTGCCGGCAAAAAAGAACTCGTTCAAACCGTAGCTAAAAATCAGCTCATGCGCACCTACCGAGTAGGCAGGGCAGTAGCAAGCCTTATGCAGGAAAGCCTCATCCTCTATTTAAACGGAGGAGAATCGGCAGCTCAAAGGGCTCTCCTTTTAGACCAAAAGAAAATAAAGAAGCGTGCCGAAAAAATAATTGCAAGTCTAAAAAGCGGGGCCGGCGAATTGGTGCAAAAAAACTTTTCCCTGGGAGGAGGCAGCACCCCAGACACGGGCTTCAGCTCTTGGGCCGTAAAACTAAATACAAAAAAGCCTTGCGAAAAACTAAAAACGAATTTACGCGAAATGCCGATTCCGATAATAGGCTTTATTGAAGAAGACTCTTTTTATATTCATCCTGCAAGTATCGAAGAAAAATACGATGAATATGTAATCGAGTCTTTAAACAAGTGTTTGTAAAAGATGGCGGAAATTACTACGCGTGAAAAACTGCATACGGTTGCTCTCTCGGCTCCGAAAACGAGCGGGGTTTATCTTTGGAAGGATAAAGCCGGAACGGTCATCTATGTCGGGAAGGCTAAATCTTTAAAGAACCGCCTCAGTTCTTATTTTACATCGAACAGGGATATTAAAACCCGAATTTTGGTTTCCCGTGCCGAGTCAATCGAGTACATTCAAACCGAAAACGAGTATGAAGCCCTCCTCTTGGAAAATACTCTAATCAAAAAGCATAAGCCGAGATACAATATAAATCTAAAAGACGGAAAAACCTATCCCGTCTTAAAATTAACCAATGAAGAATTTCCGAAAGTTTACCGCACTCGGAACATTAAAAATGACGGCTCAAAATATTTCGGGCCGTTTCCCAATGTTTCGGCCGTCGATATGTTTTTAGCTCTTATAAAACATAATTATAGCCTGCGTCAATGTAAGCGATTAAAAAAGCGGGAGACTCCTTGCCTTTATTTCCACATCGGAAGATGCAAGGCTCCCTGCTGCGGAAAGATAAGTGCAGAAGAATACGGTAAGGATATAGAAGAAATTACTCTGCTTTTGGAAGGCGAAATGGAAGATGTTTCCGGCACCTTAAAAGAAAAGATGAAAGAGGCGGCAGAAAAAAAAGAGTTTGAAAAGGCTGCCCGCCTCCGTGACGGAATACAGGCGGTCTATGCTCTCCGCGGACAAAACATAGTTCAAGACATGGACCCCGAAAGCCGCGATTATATTGCATGGGCCTTTGAAGGAGCCATGGTCAGCATCGCCGTTTTAAAGATGAGAAACGGACGGCTTGTCGGCCGCGACCTTTACCGCTCGCACAGCTTAAAAGAAGAAGGAGAAATTCTATCCGAATTTATATCGGCTTATTACACTTCGGCAAACGAGGTCCCGCCTAAAATATTTATTCCGCAAGCTGCCGAAGGAAACGCCCTCATCGAAAAATGGCTTAACGAGGAGCTTCACGCAAAGACAAGGATAAGCATTATTCCATTAGAAAAAGAAAGTCTTGCAGCAGAAGAAACATCAACGACAGACAGTCTTACAGAAATCGAAGAAGCGGCTTCCAAAACAATCGGCTACACCGTTCAAGAGCCCGCACCTTCGGCTATCCAAGAAGAAAAGCTGAATCTTTCTCCGGCTGAAATTAAACACCACAAAGCGGCATTGAAGATGGCTCGCTTTAATGCAAAAGAAGATGCTATGCGCCGCCTAAGAGAACAGGGAGATTTTGCCGCTGTTGAAGACTTGCAAAAAAGGCTTAACCTGCCCTGCCTTCCGCAGCGTATCGAAGGCTTCGACATCGCTCACCTTGGCGGCACATTTACGGTCGCTGCCCTGATTTCTTTTAAAGAAGGAAATCCGGACAAAAAGAATTACAGGATATTCAGGTTAAAAAATACTGACGGCGTAATCGATGACTATGCTTCGATGAGAGAAGTAATAGCCCGCCGCTATACCCGTCTTCTCAACGAGGGTGCAGACCTCCCCGATCTAATTCTTATAGATGGAGGCATTGGGCAGGTAAATGCTGCAAGCAAAATTGTAAATGCCCTTGACCTCGGCATTCCGGTTATCGGCCTTGCCGAAAAAAATGAAGAAGTTTATTTTCCGCACAATTCGGAACCTGTCATCTTGCCTCGAAGAAGCGATGCCCTCCGCCTTCTTCAAAGAATCCGTGACGAAGCACACCGTTTTTCAAACACAAGAAATAATAAACTCCGAAGAGCAAACAAACTTAAAACCGAATTTGAAAACCTTCCTCACATCGGCAAAAAAAGAGCCCATGTTTTGTTAAAAGCCTTCGGCAGCACGGAAAACCTAAAAACGGCAACAGCCCAAGCTCTTTCCGAAACCGCAAAGATTTCTTTAAAACAAGCAGAAGAAGTTTTGGAAGCGGTGAGGATAACCAAGGATGATTGAAGAATTACTTAAAAATCTTTACCCAATAACAGTCTTCATCTCTTTTAAGGTGCCGGCGTAATTTTCTTTAAACTTTGCAAGAAAGCCGTCAAGCAATTCAATGTTTGCAGGGCTTTTAATATTTGAAGGTTCAACCAAAAACTTTTCGATATTTTTTGCAGAGTCGCCCAGGATGTTTGCACCTACTGTATAGGAACTTCCCTTTATCTTGTGAGCCGTTTTCCGTACATTTTCACGCAAAACATCATCACTTAAAACAGCTTCGGCACTTGCACCTAAGAGAACATTCAAGCGATCTATTTCAGCATCATCTTTTTCATAGACTTCGATAAAGGTTTCAAGTAAACTCATATAGATTTCCATGTCCCCGTCCACAAGTTCCATCGCCGCCGCTTTATCTAAATACATATCTCCTCCTATAACATAAAGATAAACAGCTCGGCAGAATCCATGCCGAGCCGTCTACTACTTTATCAATAAAATCTATTTTAAGTTTGTCATCAGCCTGTTAAGCCTTTTTACAAAGTCGACCGGGGCCTTTAGCTCTCCGCTTTCGACCAAGAGGGCTTGTTCCAAAAGGAGGTTGGACATATCTTCTACAAATTCTTTATCCTTCGAATCCTTTAATTTTTGAACCAAGGGATGATCGGCGTTTACTTCCAAAATCGGTTTTACGGCACTTGTATTAAACTGCCCCATAGCCCTCATCATTCTTTCCATCTGCAAGCTGGGATCGGTTTCGTCCACAACTATACATGAAGGAGAATCGGAAAGGCGTTTTGAAAAGCGTACCTCTTTTACCTTATCGCCGAGAACCTCTTTAATCTTTTCGAGTACGGGCTTAAAGTCTTTTTCTTTTTTTTCGGCTGCTTTAGTTTCTTCTTCGGTATTAAGTTCCTTGTCGGAGCCGGCTCTGTTTGCCGCCTTTAATTCCCATTCCTTGTATTTTCCCAATGAAGGAATAATTATATCGTCAACCTCATCGGGCATAATTAAAACCTCAAAGCCCTTTTGTTTGTAAACTTCAAGATGCGGAGATTGACGCAAGGTCTTTTCATCTTCACCCGTGATGTAGTAGATAGCCTTTTGATCGCTTTTCATTCTTGAAACATAATCGGCAAAGCTGGTCCACTCATCTTCTTTTACTTCGGGCGAAGTTGTCTTAAAGCGTACCAAGTCGGCAAGCTCTTCCCTGTGTTCATAGTCGCCATACAAACCTTCTTTCAATGGGCGGTTAAATTCGGCGATGAATTTACCGTATTTTTCTTTGTCGTTTTCGGCGAGCTTTTTAAACTCTCCTAAAAGTTTTTTAACCGAAGCATTTTTAATGCTTGAAAGAATTCTATTTTGCTGTAAGATTTCGCGGCTTACGTTTAGGGGCAAATCTTCACTATCTATTACACCGCGTACAAAGCGGAGGTATGTGGGCAAAAGTTCTTTTTCATCATCGGTAATAAAGACCCTCTTTACAAAGAGCTTAACTCCCGGCTTATAATCTGCATGGAACATATCGAAGGGTGCTTTCGACGGAACATAAAAGAGAGTTGTGTATTCTTGAGTTCCTTCCGCCTTTGTGTGCACATAGAGTAGAGGCTCTTGGGAATCGTGCGAAATGGATTTATAAAAGTTAAAATAATCTTCTTCTTTTAATTCCGATTTAGGTTTTTGCCAAAGAGCTCCGGCATCGTTTATCTGTTCGGTTTTAAAGGCTTCCGATTTTACCTTTCCCTTATCGTCATATTGTTTTTCGGTAAAATGAAGATAGATTGGGAATGCAATGTGATCGGAATAGGTTTTAATTATTTCTTCGATACGCCAGCGGGTAGCATACTCCGAGTCCTCATTATTTAAGTGAAGTATAACACAGGTTCCGTTTGCACCTTCGGGTACATCATCTATTATGGGGAAGACCGTATCGTCAACCTTTTCCAAGTCATAGGCACCCTTTCCGTCCGAAGTCCATTTCCAAACATCGTTCGCTCCGGCTTTTTTGGAAATAACGTCGATGGTAGAGGCTGCCATAAAGGCCGAATAAAAACCTACACCGAACTGACCGATAAGGTTGGAGTCTTTTTTATCGGCGGCTGCAAGCTGATCTAAAAAAGCCTTTGTTCCGGATCTTGCTATCGTTCCCAAATTATTTTTTAGATCTTCCTCGTTCATACCCAAGCCGGTATCCCGCACGGTAAGCGTATTGGCCGTATCGTCAAAACAGATGTCGATTCTGGGCTCGAATTTAATCTGCTTATAAGCCTCATCGGAAAGGGTTAAATACTTTAACTTGTCTAATGCATCCGAAGCATTGGATACAAGCTCCCTCAAAAAGATTTCCTTGTTTGAATAAAGCGAATGAATAATGAGCGACAAAAGCTGGTTCACTTCAGTTTCAAACTTGTACTGTGCCATATCAACCTCCAAAAAAATAAGCTTGAGGGATTTTCAAATCCCGAGCATTGTTTTTTTTACGTACTTTCGTAATGAAATGAGAAAGTGCATATTATATCAAAAGTTTTGCCTCGTGCAAAACTTTAAAGTCAACCCAAGCGACGCCAATCTTAGGAGCTTGGGTTGAACAAACCTCCAAAATAAACCGCAAAGACGCAAAGAGCGCAAAGGGATATTTAAAAATGTAATATTAAATC
>CAJPPE010000093.1 GCA_905372345.1 uncultured Treponema sp.
TAGGAGCAGATGTATGGAATGGTGGAATAAAAGGGTTTTTTATCAGATATATCCCAGAAGTTTTTGTGATGCAAACAATGACGGGATGGGAGATATTCAGGGTATTATTTCAAAATTGCCTTATTTAAAGGAACTGGGTATAGGGGCAATTTGGCTTTCTCCCGTAACGGCATCCTCCGATTATGATAACGGCTATGATGTTTCCGATTATTGCGATATCAACCCTAAATTCGGCACCATGGACGACTTTAAGGCTCTATTAAAAGAAGCGGATAAACTGGATATAAAGATTGTGATGGACTTGGTTATAAACCATACAAGTGATCAGCACAGATGGTTTATAGAATCTAAAAATCCCGAATCGTCCTACCATAATTATTATGTGTGGAAAGAACCTAGGCTTGTAAAAGGTAAAAAGCTGCCTCCCAATAACTGGGACAGCCTTTTTTTAGGTTCTGCATGGAAGTATTGCGAAGAAAACGGACTCTATTATCTTCATCTTTTTACCGAAAATCAGCCCGATCTAAACTATAACAATCCCGCGGTAATTGAGGAAGTAAAGAAAATATTAAAATTTTGGCTGGATATGGGTGTTGCGGGCTTCCGCTGCGATGTTATAAACTGCATTTATAAAACTTCTTACGAGGATGCAAAAAAAAGAAGAATTAAAACAGGCAAAGAGTTTTATCTTTCTCAAAATGGCTGCCACGATATTTTAAAAGAGTTAAATAGAGATGTCCTAAAACCCTACAATGCCTTTACAGTAGGCGAAACTATGGACGTTTCTTTAGAAGAAGCTAAAGATTTTATTCAAGATGAATTGACTCTTGTTTTTCCTTTTGAACACCACACCGGGGTAGACTGCTGGTTTCAAATTCCGGTTTTAAAACGGAAATATAAGCCTTTCCGAATGATTAAAATCTTAAAAAAATGGCAGACTAAGATGCCTTGGACACCTCTTTTCTTTGAAAATCACGATCAGGTACGTTCTGTTTCGCGGTTTGGGGATGAGGGAAAATACTACAAAGAAAGTGTCAAAATGCTTGCAACGGTTCTTTTAACCCAAAAAGGAACCCCCTTTATTTATCAAGGAGAGGAAATCGGGCTTACCAATACCGATTTTAAAAGCATGGATGAAATCGATGATATAGCCACAAAGAATATTTATGACACACTCCGCCGTCTTAAATTCGGTAAAAAACGGGCCTTTAAGCTGGCAATGAACTTTGCCCGAGACCATGCAAGAACTCCCATACCTTGGGATGATTCCGAAAACGGGGGCTTTTGTACCGTAAAGCCTTGGCTCCGGCTTAACGAAAAATATAAAGAGATAAATGTAAAAAAGAATCTTTCCGAGCCTGATTCCTGCTTTAATTATTATAAGAGGCTGATAGCTTTGAGGAATTCGGAAGAAGCCTTACAGTTCGGAGATATAGAATTTGCGGATTTGGGAAAGGATATTTTTGCATATTATCGCAAAAAAGACGATAAAACTTTTTTTATTGTTTCCAATATGTCAGGCAAGGCTCAGAAGATAAGGGAAGAGGTCAGAGGTCTTCCGATTCTATTTAATTATAGAAACTTTAACCCTCAACAGAAGATTTTACGTCCCTTTGAGTCTGTAATTACAAGAATTTAGGGTATCTCAAAAAAACTTATTGGATTTTAAGAAATATTTTAAAATTTTACTATAAAGGCTAAAAAAAACATACAAGATAGGTAGGAGGTCTTTTATGAAAAAAAGATTTTTTTTATCTGTTTTGTTGGTTTTGAGTTTATGTGCTTCTTGCAGCGGAATGATTGAACAGCCGGGCTTTGTTTCAATTTTTTCGGGTAATGATGAGAGCATTACTCTCAAGGAATTTGAGCAGTCCCCAAATAATGAGATAACTCTTATTTTTGAAGGGCATGCCGCCGGTCTCCAAGCTTATGCTTTAAAAGGGAATTTACCCGAAGAAATTTTGTGTACTGTTGAAGAGATTGAAGCAGCCGATTTTTCGCAGGATAAGGCTTATAAGGCTAAGAACGGAGATCTTTCCGTTTTTAAGATTAAGCCCAGTGCAAGCTTTGAGATAGGCGAGGATTTTAAAATATGCGGAAAGGTTGCAGGAAACATGAGTCAAATTCTTGATTTTGAGCTTCCGTTTAAGGGGGCAAACACGAGACCTGCAGAGCTGTCTTTTTCTTCTTTAAAATTAGGTTCAACTTCCAAACAAGGATTTATAAAGTTGCGGGTAAAAAAGGGCGGAAACTTATTCGGGATAAATCTTGTAAATACGGGGAACTCAAAAGAACCGGACCATGTGTTTCCCGCTTTTGAGGTTAAAGAAGGAAATGTAATTGTATTCTATTGGTATTTACCGCCGGACGGTTCAGAACCTGAAGACGGTATTTTAGTTTCTGCCGATGCTTGCAATGCTCTTGAAGCAGGAGAAAAGGCTTTTTGTTTTTGGGCGAAGCTTCAAAAGTTTCAGCCGAAAAGAACGAATGCTATTGTTATCAAGACTGCTCAAGACGGTTTTGTGCAGGATGCCGTCTTGTTTAGGAATCCCAAGGATGAAGAATGGGGAAGACCTGAAATTGAACGTGCGGCGGTAGAAGCTGCCGAAGCCGGTTTATGGCAGCCTGATGGAGATATTTCAAATGCAGTACAAGCAAATATAACACCGGCAAAAATGATTAAAAGAATTTCACAGGTAACTATAAACCATAATGCAGCGGATTGGATTTTGACAAAATAAATTTTTAAGAAAAAAAGCTGCCCAAGCATTTGAACTTGGACAGCTTTTTAATTATCGGTCTAAACTAAAAGACCTATTTTGTCTTTAAATATTCGTTAATTGCAGCAGCGGCTTTTCGGCCTTCGCCCATTGCAAGAATTACGGTAGCGGCACCTAAAACTATGTCGCCTCCTGCCCAAACTCCCTCAATCGAGGTTTTTTGGTTTTCGTCAACGACGATATTTCCCTTTTTGGTAACTTCCAAACCGTGACTTGTTTGAGCCATAAGGGGGTTGGAATCGTTTCCGAGAGCAACGATTACGGCATCAACTTTTATTTGGTGCTCGGTTCCGGGTTTTGCTACAGGTTTTCTTCTGCCGGACTCATCGGGTTCGCCCAATTCATAGTCTAAGACTTCGATTGCACAAACCTTTCCTTCTTCATCTCCGATTATTTTTGTGGGGTTTTGAAGGAAGCAGAACTCTACGCCTTCTTCTTCGGCGTGGGCAACTTCTTCGATTCGGGCGGGCATTTCTGCACGGGTTCGGCGGTAAATACAGTAGACTTTTTTACAGCCAAGGCGGTAGCCCATTCTGGCGGCATCCATAGCAACGTTTCCGCCTCCGATTACAGCCAAGGTTTCAGCCTCATAAAGAGGAGTATCGGAGTTTTCTGCATCGTATGCCTTCATGAGGTTAGCCCTTGTCAAGTATTCGTTAGCACTAAAAACACCGATGAGGTTTTCGCCTTCAATTCCCATAAATTTGGGAAGACCGGCACCCGTTCCGATAAAGGCGGCATCATATCCGTCTTCTTTTAAAAGCTGCTCAAGGGTTTCGGTTCTTCCTACTAAGAAGTTTGTTTTGAATTCAACGCCCATCTTTTCTAGGTTTTCGACTTCCTTTGCAACAATTTCTTTCGGCAAGCGGAATTCGGGGATTCCGTAAACCATAACGCCGCCGGTTTTGTGAAAGGCTTCAAAGACTGTTACCGAGTGGCCTTCTCTGCGGACATCGGCTGCAACGGTTAAACCTGCAGGGCCTGAACCGATGATAGCAACTTTTTTTCCGGTTTCGGGAGCAACGGGCGGAACGGTAATCTTATTATTGTTTCTTTCCCAGTCGGCAACAAAGCGTTCAAGACGGCCGATTGCTACAGCCTGTTCGGGGGATTTGAGCATCTTACCTATTGTACAAAAAGCCTGACACTGCTTTTCTTGGGGACAAACGCGTCCGCAAATTGCCGGTAAGAGGTTCGTTGTCTTTATTGTATCGACGGCCTTTTTATAGTCGCCTTTTTGAATTTCAGCAATAAATTCAGGAATCGGTACACCTACGGGACAGCCTTTAACGCATGGCTTGTTTTTGCAGTTTAAGCATCTTTCCGCCTCAATGCGGGCTTGTTCATCTGTGTAGCCCATAGCAACCTCATTCATCAGAACAGCTCTTTTATGAGGATCGAGGGCAGGCATTTCCTGAATCGGAATCTGAGTTCTTTCTTTGGGGCTTAAGGTTTTTCCGTTTAAGTCGGCCCAAAGCTGTTTGGCCTGAGCTGAAAGCTCTTCATGGGTTATGTGTTTATGACATTCTTTATTTGTATTTTCCATATTTTTCCGCTCCTTAATTAAAAATACCGGACTTGCACTTATGCCTATCCTGATCTTCGCGTCCGCGGAAGGCCTTCATTCTCATCATCATATTATCAAAGTCAACTTTGTGTGCATCGAATTCGGGGCCGTCAACGCAGACAAATTTTACCTGATTGTCTACGGTTACACGGCAGCCGCCGCACATTCCCGTACCGTCAATCATAATCGTGTTAAGCGAAACCGTTGTTTTTATTCCGAAGGGACGGGTGGTTTCGGCACAGAATTTCATCATTATGGGCGGGCCGATTGCAAAAACTTCATCGGGAGGCGTTTGACTCTCACAGAGCTCTTTTAAGGGTACGGTTACAAGAGCTTTTCTTCCATAAGAACCGTCATCGGTTGTAATGATGAGCTCATCGGCAATAGCTTTCATTTCATCTTCAAAAACAATTAAGTCCTTGTTTCTTGCTCCAATGATAACTATGAGTTTGTTCCCTGCTTCTTTAAAAGCTTGGGCTATAGGGTACATGGGGGCAACACCAATACCTCCGCAGACACAGGCAACCGTTCCGCATTTTGTGATGTGGGAGGGGCGTCCAAGAGGGCCTAAAATTGCAGCGATAGAATCACCTACGTTTTTATTGCAAAGTTTGATGGTTGTGGCTCCTACGGCCTGAATGACGAGGGCAATCCAGCCTTCTTCAGCGTTTGCATCGGCAATCGTGAGTGGGACCCTTTCACCGAAGTTGGTATCTATTTGAACGATTACAAACTGTCCCGGATGTCTGTTTTTTGCGATTTCCGGTGCTTCAACGCGCAAATAAAAAACCTCAGGCGAATATTGCCGTTTTTCAAGTATTTTGTGCATAATCATACTCCTTAAGGTTTATAATCTATAAAAAAATAATGATTTAAGATGTTAGATAAGTCTTCAAATCAATGACAACCTTAACAGGTTATTATATCAAAATTCAAAAAATCTTGCAACAGGCAGGAATTTGTCAAAATCTAAAAGACTTGACAACTGTTATATACGGATGTTAAAATCTTAAGGTATGGAGGTTATAATGAAAAAAGATAAATCAAAACTTATCTTTATCTTAATATTAGCAGTTCTTTTATTCTCGTGTTCTAAAGAGGTTAAAGAACAGAAACCTGTTGAAGGAAAAGTTGAAACATCTGTGAAAACAGAGCTTCCGCCTCAAGAAACTCAGGCAAAAGAAGAAAAAACGGAAAAAGAAAAAGAGGTTGTAGCCGAAGATTCTAATAAAGAAGCCGAAAAAGAGGGGCTTAAATATCTTTCCGATGAAAAGCACTATATGGCAAAGGGAAGTTTATTATTTTATAACTTAAATATAAACGATACCTATGAACAGGCATTAGCCAAATTAAAAGAGTTCGGAGTTAACGGTTTATATTCTACAGCAATGATGCCTAAAAGCTTACAAGAGATGGGCTGTAAGGCTTATATTCCTGATTATAAAACCTTAGGGAAAGACTCAAGTAATGATTTTTATATAATCTTTAAAGACGACAAAATAATAAGATTTATCAAGTTTTTTGCTTACTATCTGGGATTTTATAAATTTTATCTGCCTGATGTAGAGTATATCTACCCTAAAATATGGGAGTTAGAAGAATCAAGCGGGAAGGGGTATACGTATTATGAAGTACCGGATTATTATTCACACACAAAGGAAAATAATGTTATTTATCGAAGCGAGGTATACTATCCGACAGAGGCGACAACCATTATAATGACTAGAGACGGGTATAAAACCTATTTTGAAGAAGCTGATCGAAGATCCGATGATATCTTAGAACTTGGAGATTTATATTTTTATGGGCTCCACATAAAAGATGATATGGAAACGGTAAAAACAAAACTTGACAGCCATGGTATCATTTATAAAGAGGTAATTTTTGAACCAATGTCGGATGTGTATTATTCTGTTTATAAGGATGACCCGGATGGTGTTGAAAGTACGGATGAAAAAGTCAATGTTTGGTGTTACAAAGATAAGATTATATATGTAAGACTATATCCTTCCGATGAAGATACATATATATTAATGCATTGTTTTCAAAGAAAATACAAAGTTTTTGAAGGCCATGGATCACCTACGTGGTATGGTACTAAAATGGGTAGATATAAATATAATGTTCGATTAATGAGTGGA
>CAJPPE010000094.1 GCA_905372345.1 uncultured Treponema sp.
TGTCATAACCAATATCGTAAATAAAAAGATAGAGCTAAGTTTAAAAATATGATTGGAATTTTTTTTCATAATAAATTTTCCTTTTTACTTTCCAAAAATCAGTAAATCTACGCCGAACCATTTCCTTGAAATCTTTTCAAGAACGCCTTTTTTTTCTAAGATGTATAAAACTCTTTCTATTTCCGCTTTTAAAGCCTTATTTCCTTTTTTAAATGCATATACATAGGAGTCTAAGGCTATAGCTTGTTCAACAAGACTGTACACATCCGGCTCTTTATTTAAGTATTCCGTCATTGTCGAAATATCTCCTACACAGGCATCTACTCCAAAGGCTTTTAAATCTCCCAAAATTTGAGGAATATTACTGTATGAGTCGTTGAGTGAATGTATTTGACTCATAATTTCCGGACTATTTTTAATTAAGTACGCTCCTAAACTGTCTTTTTGTCCGCCTATCTTCCTACCTTTTAGGTCTTTTATAGTGTTAATATTTTTTGATTTCAGAGTTAAAATAACTACGGCATTTCGTAAATAAGCTTGTGTAAGCTCATAGGTTTTATCCCTCTCATCCGAATAAGAGAATCCTGATGCAATACAGTCTATGGCGCCCGTATTTATCAGCTCGTTTACTTCTGTGGGAACTATGGGGCGGAATTCTACCTCAATATTCATTATATTTGCTATTTCTTCGAATACATCAATATCAAAACCTGTTATTTCGTTTTTGTTATTATAAAAACATATCGGAGGATTATATGTATTTACGCCCACGACTAGTTTTGTTTTTACAAGAACTTCAGCTAAGGAAATATCATCTGAGAACATTTCATCGACATCATCTTTTTTGCAGGAAAACACCAAGCTGCACAGCAAAATTACCGCAAAAAAAACTGTCTTTGAGTTTAGTTTATTACACATGAAACCAATATATCACAGTATCCGTAAATTGTAAAGAACGGAAAAGCCTCTTGTTTTTCATTATTGAAACTTTTATCAAAAAATGATAGAGTATAAATCAGAAGATATGATAAACAGGGGAAATTTGTGAACGATAAGATTGCCATTATCGGAGCAGGCTCTTGGGGAACGGCTGTAGCCTGTTCTTTAGGAAAAAACGGACATAGGGTTGTGCTTTGGAGCCATACTGCCGGCGTTGCCGATTCGATAAATACTGACCATATAAACGAAAAATACTTACCTAAGCATAAATTGCCTAAAACCGTTTCCTCCTCTACGGATATGGAAGAGGTATGTAAGGATGCTTCCTTTATATTTTTAGCAAGTCCTTCACTCTATTTAACCTCAGCAGTTGAAGAGCTTCTTAAATTTGCTCCTTTTAGCCATGATGACGGCAAAATGCCTTATCCTACAATCGCCGTGCTGACAAAGGGCTTTATCCCCGATGAAAACGGAGAACCTCAGTTTATAATAGACGTTTTGGAGAAAACGCTTCCCGATTTTTATAAAAATCACTTGGTTTATGTAGCAGGCCCCAGCCATGGGGAGGAAGTGGCCGAAGGTAAGCTGACCGGCCTTATAGCTGCATCTCAAAACCCCATGTGTTCTATCCGCTGCCGAGAGATTTTAAGGTCGAGGAGTTTGCTTGTTTATTCCAGCTTGGATATAATCGGAGTGCAGGTTTGTGCGGCCGCTAAAAACGTTATAGCCGTCGCCTTCGGTGTTTTGGATGCTTTAACCGTAACCTCCGATATTTTCGGCGATAACACCGAATCCCTACTTTTGGCTGCCGGCTTAAACGAGATTCAGGCTATAGGCAGGGCTATGGGGGCGACTCATCCCGAAACCTTTACATCGATTTCCGGAGTAGGCGACTTGGACGTAACCTGCCGAAGTAAGTACGGAAGAAACCGCCGTTTCGGTAACGAGATTATCACAAAAAAGATTCTCCTTTCCTTTGAGAATTTGGACGATCTTATTAAAAATATCGATAAGATAGGCTACTTGCCTGAAGGCGTTGTCGCCTGTAAATACCTGAACATTCTTGCAGAAAAGCGTAATTTAAAGCTGCCCATCTGTTCCGGCCTTTATAAAATCTTAAACAAGGAATTAAAACCTCTTGACTTAATAGAAAACTTATTACAGGGAGATACAAAGTAATGCTCGAAAATATTACGGAAAAATTCAGCGGGATAATGCGCTCTTTGAGCGGTAAATCCAAAATTACCGAAAAAAATATTGAAGACACAATCGAAGAAATAAAAACGGCCCTTTTGGATGCCGACGTAAACTTGCGCGTTGTACGCCGTTTTATAAATGCTACGGCAGAAGAAGCCAAGGGCGAAAGGGTTTTAAAGTCCGTCGATCCCGGGCAGCAGTTTACAAAAATTGTATACGATAAAATGACCTCCTTTTTGGGGGATGAAAAAAAAGCTCTTGACCTAAGGGGGCCTGATACCCAGTCGGTTATCCTCTTTTTAGGTCTCCAAGGCTCCGGAAAGACTACCAGTGCCGCAAAATTGGCCTTAAAGCTTAAAAACGAGGGCAGAAAGCCCTTGCTGGTTGCCTGCGACCTTGTCCGACCTGCCGCCGTAGAGCAGCTTTCCGTTTTGGGCGGAAATATCAGCGTTCCCGTTTACAAAGAAGAAACTAAAGATGCTGTAAAAGTAGCAAAAAATGCACTCGCCTTTGCCAAAAAGAACTTTTATGACACGGTAATAGTCGATACGGCAGGACGTCTCCAAATCGATGAAGACATGATGAAGGAAATCGTCAATATTAAATCTGCCGTAAAACCTATGGAAACCATCCTTGTTGCAGATTCAATGACCGGTCAAAGTGCCGTTGATGTTGCAAAGGAATTTGACGAGCAGGTAGGGCTTTCAGGCTTAATCCTCACAAAATTCGACTCCGACACCAGAGGCGGTGCGGCCCTTTCCTTAAAGACCATAACAGGTAAGCCCATTTTTTACATAGGAACAGGCGAAAAACTCGAAGACCTTGAGCCCTTTTATCCCGACCGCATTGCAAGCCGTATCTTGGGCATGGGCGACATTGTTTCTCTTGTAGAAAAGGCCCAAGCTCTTTACGACGAAGAAGAGGCGGAAAAGCTTCAAAAAAAGATGCAAAGCGAAAGTTTCAGCCTTGCCGATATGCTCATGCAGTTGGAACAGGCCGAAAAGATGGGGCCCTTAGAGTCAATGCTCGATATGATTCCCGGGCTTTCAGGTCAAATAGACAAGGATAAGCTTGACCTCTCGCTTTTAAAACGCCAAAAGGCCATAATCCAATCGATGACCTTAAAAGAAAGGGATAATTTCCGCATTATCGGGCCGCCCCGCCGTAAACGTATTGCAAAGGGCTCAGGAACCTCTGTGGGCGATGTAAACAAGCTTTTAAAGCAGTTTGAAAAGACCCGTCAAATGATGAGGAAGGTGTCAAAAAATAAGGGACTGCAAGCTAAAATGATGTCCGGCGGGCTTTTCGGATAAGTTTTCCCATTAAAATTAAAAGATTTAAATGAAAAGGCCTTGAAGCGTTAAGCTCAAGGCCTTTTTAGATAGTCACAATTTCATTTTGTGTTTTAAGGACGCATCTTTTTTTCGGATTTTGCTTGGCATTGAATACATTTTAAAGCATAGGGCAGGGCCTTTAGTCTGTCTTCAGGTATATGGTCCTTGCAAGTAATACATTTTCCGTATTTGCCTTCCCGTATTCTTTCCAATGCAGAATCAATCTTTTGCAGTTTTTTTACATTATTTTCTCCGATAAATTCGAGCATATCTCTGTCGGTACTATATGAGGCCAAATCTGCAAAGTCTTTGGGGATGCTGTTTGCTAAGGTTTCTGCATACTCTTCATCATTTCTCTGCAATGAAGCGAGTATTTCCTCCCTCTCTTTTAGCAAATCTTCTTTCATTTCCTCAATAAACTTCTTTTTCATACACATCTCCTAGTTGACAATTTTTTTAATAGACCTTAGAATTATACGACTAAATCAAGCAAAAAGCAAATGTTTTTTTTGAATTTATTCATTTTTTTGGAGGTCTTGTGGCTAAGGAAGAAGCAATTGAAGTTGAAGGTATTGTTAAGGAATCTCTTCCCAATACTATGTTTAGGGTTGAGTTAAAAAACGGTCATGTTATTTTGGCTCATTTATCAGGGAAAATGCGGAAGCATTATATTAAAATCGTACCGGGAGATACTGTAAAAGTTGCCTTATCCCCCTATGACTTGACAAGAGGCCGAATTATCTTCAGAGAAAGATAGGCTCTAATCGAATATCGCCATATAGCCTTTCCGTATTCGGATAATGCCTTCCGAAATAAAGGATAAGGCTAAAAGAAGCCCAAAAATTCCTAAAAAGATAACACTCTTAAAAAGCAAAAGACCTGCTATGGTCAGTATTATGCCGTGTATAAGTATCTTGAAGGCTTCAGTTCGGCTGATTTTTTCTTTTTCCCTTTTATTTTCATATTGGGCATCTCTCCTATTTTGCCGCCATTGATAGCTGAAAAAGTCTTCTCCAAAGGAATTTGTCTCTTGACCGTAAGTATAGGTTCTGCCTGATGAGCTAAAGGGGTTTGACATACTGAGGTCGTACTCTTTTCGCTTTTGAGAGTCTGAGAGCACGGAATAAGCCTCGCTTATACGCTTAAATTTTTCTTCGGCTATCTTGTTATCCGGGTTTTTGTCGGGATGATACTTCATAGCCAAGGCTCTATATGCCTGTTTAATTTGGTCTTCATTTGCGGTGTTAGGTACATTAAGAATACTGTAATAATTTTCCACTAACCGATCACCGTTCCTTTAAAATCTTTACCGTTGAGAATATTTTCCAAATTCTCAATATCCTTTCCGGCAGCACATATTACCTTTATACCTGCTTTTTGAGCTCTTTGGCTTGCTATGGGGTCAAAGGGGGTGTTTTTTCCGGGTACCCATTCCGTTCCGACTATTTTTATAAAATCTTCCCAAGAAATTGAATCGATGGGTTTAGCTTCAGGATTCTTTTTAGGATCATCGGTATAGACCTTGGCAATGTTTGAAAGATTTACTACCAAATTGCCCGAAAATCTTTCTGCAAGAACTACGGCATCATTATCCGTAGAAAAACCGGGTTTCCAGCCTGCTGCAACCAGTATTTGACCGCCGAACCCGCCCACTGCCGTCGGGTCGTAAACGACAGGATTAGGGCAAAGATCTTCAAAAACAGCCTTTACAAGCTGGGCGTTGAGCCTTGTTGCCATTATTCCTATCCAGTCCGCTTCATCATTGTTTATGTTTTTTTTGTGCAAATCGCAGACTTTTCTATATGCGTTTTGATAATCTCTGGCAGGAGCACCGCCCCCGATTACCATAATAATTTTTCGTGATGAATCTTGCGAAAGCCAATTTCTTATAGTTTTTGAAAATTTATCTAAAAAATCAAAATCCGGTTTATCCGGGGCCACTATAGAGCCGCCTACCGATAAAACTGTCACCATAATCTCCCTCCTCAAGGATAATTATCAGTGTATTAACAACTATACATAAAGAAAAGTTTCTTAAAAATTTCGGTTAAGTGCATTGTATCGAATTCCGAGGCTCCGGCGGAGGATAAAAGCTCGGTAAAAAAGGTTTCGTTTATTTTTTTTCCGCCTTTTTTAAATAATCCTAAGCCCGAAAGGTATTTGCATATCTGTTCCGAGTTTTCTTGAATCATCTTCATTGAAGCTTTTTGTAAGTAAATGTTTTTTTCTGTAGGCGGATTATCTTTTTCTGCTATAAGATTGTTCTTTTCCGCTATGTACATGGAATAGCAAATAATAAGCACCGCATGGGAAAGATTATAGGAGCCGAATTCTTCTTCAGCGGGAATATTAACCGAAAAAGAGCATAGATTAAGCTCTTCGTCTATAAGACCGGTGCGTTCATTTCCAAAAACAAGGCCTAATCTGCCGCCGTAGAATCTTTTTAAATCAAGACATAGGTCTTCGGGGCTTATTCCTAAATCTTTGCGTTTATGGCCTGTTCGTCTGCTGGTTCCTATTAAAACAGAACAATCCGATGCCGCTTCTTTTAGACCTTCTACGGCAGGAGGATAAAAATGGGCATTTTTCCAAATATGGGAGGCGTGAAGTGCCAGTTTTAAGACTTCCGTTTCATCATAATCTTCCTTGTTTCCTGTAATTCTCAAATCCTTAAAACCCGTATTTGCCATAACTCTGCATACGGCCCCTATGTTTGCACTTGTTTCAGGGCGGCAAAGAATAATTGTTTTTTCAAAGTTCATTTTTGTATATTGCCCTCATTCAGCCCTTATGTCAAGTGAAATTAAAAAAAATCTTAAATTTGAAAAAATAAACTACAAGTCTATAAATATTAGCCGATAATGTAACTGTAAAGGAGTTCCTTTGTTTCTATATGGTATTCTTTGAATTATTAAGAGTATAAGTTATAGAAAAAAATAGATATTTTTTTGTTTTATATTTGACTTTTTTTTAATTTCACTTGACATAAGGGCTGAATGAGGGCAATATACAAAAAT
>CAJPPE010000095.1 GCA_905372345.1 uncultured Treponema sp.
AGTTAGCTTTTCTAAATTTCTTAAATATTTTAGCATTATTTTTGCAGAATATTGATTTTTTCCCGAATTTTTATTATTTTTTATACATGAATATAGATAAGTATACAGTTAAGGCTTCGGAAGCCGTTCAAGAGGCTTCTTCGCTTGCCCAAAGAGACGACCACAGTCAGGTTGAAAGTGAACATCTTTTATATGCTCTTTTAGAACAAGAGGACGGAATTGTTCCTCCCTTGGTAGAAAAAATCGGAGTAAGTCCCGAAAGCCTTTTGGATGAACTCGACAAAATGCTTGACAGAAAGCCCCGTGTTACGGGACAGTCCGCTCAAACTTATATTTCGCCCTTACTTGCAAAGGTTTTTGCAAATGCCGAAGGCTATGCAGATAAATTAAAAGACGAATATGTTTCTACCGAACATCTTTTACTCGCTCTAAGCGAATCTAAGGACGAAACGGGAGAACTTTTGCGCTCACGCGGTATCAATCTAAAAAATCTCCTTTCTGCGCTTAAAGAAATCCGCGGAAACAACAGGGTAACAAGCGAAAATCCCGAATCTACATTCAGAAGTTTGGAAAAATTTTGCCGTGACCTTACACAGCTTGCAAAAAACGAAAAGATAGATCCCGTAATCGGACGGGATGAAGAAATAAGGCGGGTAATGCAGGTGCTTTCCCGCAGAACAAAAAACAATCCCGTTTTGATCGGAGAACCGGGAGTCGGAAAAACAGCCATAGTCGAAGGCCTTGCAAGGCGTATCGTTTCAGGCGATGTGCCCGACAGCTTAAAGGGAAAAAGACTTTTATCCCTCGATCTCGGAGCCTTGGTTGCAGGAGCAAAATTCCGCGGCGAATTTGAAGAAAGATTAAAGGCCGTAATTTCCGAAGTGCAAAAATCGGAAGGCAGCGTCATTCTCTTTATCGACGAGCTTCACACCCTTGTCGGTGCCGGAGCAAGCGAAGGCTCGATGGATGCTTCAAACTTATTAAAGCCGGCCCTTGCCCGCGGAGAGCTCAGGGCGATAGGAGCCACCACCTTAAACGAATACCGAAAATACATCGAAAAAGATGCAGCCCTTGAACGCCGCTTCCAACAGGTTTACTGTCCCGAACCTACGGTTGAAGACACTATAGCAATTCTGCGCGGCTTACAGGAAAAATATGAAGTTCATCACGGGGTACGCATAAGAGATGAGGCTCTCATAGCGGCAGCCGTACTTTCCAACCGTTATATCACAAGCCGATTTTTGCCCGATAAGGCGATTGACCTTGTAGATGAGGCTGCAAGCCGCCTTAAAATGGAAATAGAAAGCCAGCCTGTTGAGCTTGATCAGGTTGAGCGCAAAATTCTTCAATTGAATATCGAAAAGGTTTCTATAGGAAAAGAAAACGATACGGCCTCAAAGGAAAGGCTTTTAAAACTTGAAGAAGAATTGGCGGAGCTTTCTTCAAAACGGAATGCGATGCAGGCCCAATGGCAAAACGAAAAGTCCCGCATTAACGAATCCCGCAAATACAAGGAAGAATTGGAACAGCTTCGTATCGAAGAAACCAAGTACAGCCGAGAGGGAAACTTAAACAAGGCCGCCGAGCTAAAATACGGAAAAATCCCCGAGCTCGAAAAAAAGATAGCTGCCGTTACTGCTGAGCTTGAAAAAAAGGCCGGTCAGCAGGGACAGCTTTTACGCGAAGAAGTTTGCGAAGAAGATATCGCCCGAATCGTTTCAATGTGGACAGGCATTCCCGTTGCAAAAATGCTTGCAAGCGAAATGCAAAAATTTTTACAGCTTGAAAAAGTTTTACAAACCCGCGTCGTCGGACAAGATGAAGCTGTAAGGGTAGTTTCGGATGCTATAAGAAGAAACAAGGCAGGCCTTTCTGATATGAACCGGCCCTTGGGAAGTTTTTTATGTATAGGCCCCACAGGTGTCGGCAAAACCGAATTAGCCAGAACCCTGGCCGACTTTTTGTTCAATGACGAAAAGGCTCTTACCCGAATTGACATGAGCGAGTACATGGAAAAACATTCCGTAAGCCGCCTGATAGGAGCTCCCCCCGGATATGTGGGCTATGATGAGGGAGGTCAGCTTACCGAAGCTGTAAGACGCAGGCCCTACAGCGTAATCCTCTTTGACGAAATCGAAAAGGCCCATCAGGATGTTTTTAACGTCTTTTTGCAGATTTTGGATGACGGGCGTCTTACCGACGGGCAGGGCAGGGTAGTCGATTTTAAGAACACAATTATAATTATGACCAGCAACATAGGTTCCGAGTACATATTGACCGCAAAGGACATGGGAAGCATAAAAGAAGAAATTACCAAAATCCTCCGCGATAATTTTAGACCCGAATTTTTAAACCGTATCGACGAAATCCTAACCTTTAACAGGCTCGAAAAAGAGCATATCCGAAAGATTGTCGATATTCAGCTTAAATCCGTTGCAGAACGCTTGCAGGCTCGCAGACTAGGCTTAAAAGTTTCGGATAAGGCTAAGGATTTTCTTGCAGACATAGGCTACGACCCCATGTTCGGTGCCCGCCCCCTAAAGAGGGCTATACAGGCCGAGCTTGAAAACAAACTCGCCCGCGAAGTTCTCGAAGGCAAATTCCCCGAAGGCAGCACAATACTGGTAGACAAGGGAGAGGACAGCCTTATCTTTAAGAAAGAGACATTGAAAAACTCCGGCCAATAAGATTAAGGATTACTTTTTTTACACCTTAAACTTGCCGACCTCCTTGGAAAGATTTTCAATGCTCTCTTTATTCTTTTGGCTTATTGCGTTTACTTCCTGTACGGCATTGCTAATCTGTACCGCACCGGAGGCCATCTCGTTCATGCTGTCGGTGATGACTCGGGTAAGTTCGTCGAGCTTTTGCATCTCCTGAGCAACATTTTCGCCGCCGCGGAGCATCTCGGCAGAGCCGTCGTTTACTTGGTTGGTTACCATGTTTATGTCGCGGATAGCCGACAAAACTTCCTTGCTGCCGTTTTCTTGTTCACGCATAGCATCCATGAGGTTTTGGCTCATTGTTTTTACCTGCTCGGAAAGGGCGAAGATGGCATTGAACTTTTCTTCTGCCGTTTTTGCAGAAGTTGAAAGAGCTTCAATTTCTCCTGAAAGAACTTTGAGGGTGGAAGTGATTGTTTTACCCTGAGTACTGGACTCTTCTGCGAGCTTACGGATTTCGTCTGCAACGACTGCAAAGCCCTTGCCCGCTTCGCCTGCGTGTGCGGCTTCGATAGCGGCGTTCATTGCGAGCAAGTTGGTTTGGCTTGCGATGTGCTGAATAACGCTTGAAGCCTCCAATAGGCCGCCCGATTCTTCGGCTATTTTTTGTGTAACGCTGTTTGCTCCTGAAATCGTTTCCTTGCCGTCTGCCGTAGCACTTGCGAGAGTTTTAACCGCATCATTAGTTTTGTCGAGGGTCTGTGTGATGGAAGCTATGTTCCCGACCATCTGCTCAATAGCCGAAGAAGACTCGGCAACTGAAGCTGCCTGATTTTCAATACTGCCGTTAAGCTGTTTTATTGTGCGGATAATCTCTTCGATGGTTGCGGCGGTTTCGGTAACGCTTGCAGCTTGGGTCAAAGCCTGCTGCTTTACGCCATCGATGTTTGCACTTATTTGATGAACGGCACTGGCGGTTTCGGTCATGTTGGAAGCAAGCTCATTGCCGATATTTGTCATATCTTCACTGCTTTCACCGACGGATTTAATCGACGAGCCTATTTTTTCGATTGTTTCATTGAAGTATTCCGATAAATCGGTAACTTCATCGTTGCCGTGCACTGGCAAGCGGACGGTAAGGTCGCCTTCACCTTCTGCAATGTCTTTAAGGGCATTTACGACAACATTGACAGGTTTTATCATTGCACGGGCAACAAAAAAGACAATAACCAAACTTCCCGCTAAAACACCAAACCCGATGAGAATCATTTCAAGCCGTAGGGTATCAACTGAGCCCATAAACTCATCGGTTGGAGCACTGATGATAACTGTCCAGTCTGTGGTTTTCATTGTAGCGTAAGAAGCTATTTTGTTTATGCCCTTGTATTCGTAATAGCCGATAGAAGGTTCATCGATTTCAACCGCCATTTTCTCAAAGTCGGCAATAGATTTGAAACTTGAGTCGGCCTTTACCATCTCCTGCGAGTTCTCCATTTTTTCAACCAATGTAAAATCTTTTGCCGCAATAGTGGTTCCCGTAAGTCCTAGGATATAGCAATAGCCCGTTTTGCCGACAACGATGTCATCGATAAGATTGGAAAGCAGTAAACCGTCAACATCGGCACCCAATACCCCAATGATGTTCCTATTGTCATCATACACAGGGATGGAAAACGTGATAAAAAAACCTTCGCTGTATGTGCTATTGTAAGGTTCAGTAGTAATTCTTTTCCCCTCAGCCGCTTCTTTAAACCAAAAAATATTTGCATAATTTTCCTGCCTTCCGTCGGGATAATATTGAATACCCGATACATCGGCAAAATATAATTCTTCCAGCAATGGATTGAATTGGGCTTCTTTGATAAGTATCTCCGTTTTATTTTGGGACGAAACCGACGCATCGCGAATTTGCGGCATTCGGGCTATGCCTTCCAAAAATTGAAACATAGTATTAACCCGCCCGTCAATAATTTCGGCCGTATCGGTCGCTTTGTCAATTAAGTGTGTCGCTACCTTTTCGGTTACTGCTTTTCGGGCAGTACGTACTCCTATAAGGGCAAGGATAAATCCGACTACAAAAGTAAGTAAGCCGAACACAAGCAGCAATTTGTTGCGCATTGAAAAACGTTTTTTCATGGTTTTATATCTCCTATAATTTAAGGGGGATGTCCCCTTAAAAATCCCCCCAATTAGGGGTGCTTTTTTCTTTTTTCCGACAAAAGAAAGAAGCACCCCTATGACCCCGAAAAAAGAAAAGTGCGGCTTAGGGGCTTACGCCCCTAAGAACCCCGCTGAAAAAGGTACAGGATGTACCTTTTTCAGCTTCGAGTTTGCGGTGCAAACTCGAACGACTATTCTGGGCGGACGTCCTGTCCGCTTTTGGGGTATTCTGTATTTTTTGGATTGAATTGTCCCAATCCGAAAGGACATTTAGATTATCCGCACAAAAGGTGCGGCGTTCTCGAATTACCTTTCGAGATACTCTCGAACGGTGCTTCGAGGGTGCGTCGACTTATGCTTCGAGACATCCTCGAACGGTGCTTCGAGGCTGCGTCGACTTATGCTTCGAGACATCCTCGAACGATGTTTCGAGACTCACTCGAAGTATGCTTCAACGCATCGGCTGATTATGCAGCAACAGTCAAGGCTTTATTAAACCTTCCGGTTTTAAGTGTTTTACCGGATTTGTTGCCTTCCAGTATTTTCGTGCGCACTTCGATGTAGTAGGTGCCGGCTTTAAGGCCGGCGGGAATTATGGCCATAAGGCGGGCGGGTTTATTTTCGGCTATTACCGCTGCCCGTACCGCTTCTCCCGTTTCCGGTACAAAGAAGATGCCTTGTGCCGCATCTTTGGCATCGAATTTAAGGCGGCTTCCTACCAGCTGGACGACCCCGCCTTTGGTCAAGGTTGTGTTTACTGTACCTGTTACGATGTCGGTTACTTCGGTGATGTATGGGTTAGTGTCTGCCGCTTCGGTTTTTTCGCACTTGATTTTACTTGCTGCTTCTTTAAGAAGCGGTCCTGCCGTAAGATTTAAGTTTACCGAATGCCGTTTTTTGTCGAAGGTGTCGGTTGCCCCGATAAACACGCCCGATATGCTTAAAGATGTGTTCATAAGCGGAGTGTTGACAGCTGCCCCGTCTTTGATAAGGGCACTTACGACTTCGCCATAGACTTGCAAGGCAGCTTTTGTATCGGCTTTGGTCAGTGTCGAACCTTTTTCCATCATAAGGTCAATGATCTCGTCTAAAGAAAACGAACGCACATCGGCAGCTTGTGCCATATAGTCGTTTTCATCCGGAGTGAGAAGATTCTCACGAAGTGCGTATTTTAACATACAGTCCTCCTAAAAAGATTTTTTAAGGGGAAGTATCCCCTTAGCCCCCTCGTCTGTCTTTGGGGAGGAAGGACATCCCGACAGAACGGGTTTGCCTTGAAGCTCTGCCGGCTGTACCTCCCCTGATTTGGATTGAATTGTCCCAATCCGAAAGGACGTTCCGATATAAAAAAACATACGGAATGGAATATCTTTTTCCGTGTTTTATGAGATAGTTGATTGTTTGTAAAAAAGTTTTGCTGTTTGCCCTTTGTAATAATCTTTTTTGGAAATAGACGGTTCAGATACAAGGAGTTAGACGAAAATAAAGCGGAGGCGTATCTATGATACGTTGAGCATTTATTTTCGGCGTGCGACGCAGTAGATGTGCCGTATATTTTCAAAAAATTCGGGGGGGGGGTAGTATCCTCATTTTTTTT
>CAJPPE010000096.1 GCA_905372345.1 uncultured Treponema sp.
TTTTTGTCGAAGTCCCTTCAATTTCGCATTTCGGTTTGCGTAAGGTTGTAACAAATTTAGGTTTTATAATAGAGGATTGATTAAATGGCAGGCCGTAAAGTGCCCCTCTTCAGTTTCGATTAATTCGGGCGGAATTGATTTGCACTTTTCAAAAGCCTTTGGGCAGCGTTTATAAAAACGGCAGCCTTGAGGGGGATTGATTGCACTGCTTATTTCTCCATGGATATGAATACGCCGCGCCGACATAGGGGAATCTATATCGGTACTTGGGATTGCAGAAATTAGGGCTTGAGAATAAGGATGAAGCGGATTTTTATATAGATCGGCACTTTTTGCAAATTCCACAAGTTTCCCCGAATACATAACGCCGACCTTATCGGAAATATATTTTACTATAGATAAATCATGGGCAATAAATAGATAGGTCATTTTAAATTCTTTTTGAAGCCTTATCAATAAATTTATTATTTGAGCTTGAATTGAAACATCGAGGGAAGAAATAGGCTCATCACAAACTATGAAGTCGGGTTCCACTGCCAATGCCCTTGCAATTCCTATTCTTTGTCTTTGACCTCCCGAAAATTCATGCGGAAATCTATTGGCATGTTCAGGCACAAGGCCTACGGTTTCAAGAAGAGAGTATACGCTATTTTCCCTTTCTTTTTTTGTTTTATATAAATTGTGAGCTTCCATCCCCTCCGAAATAATTTGAGAAATTGTCATACGGGGATTAAAGGAAGCAAAAGGATCTTGCAAAATTATTTGCGCCCTCTTTTTAAAAGTATGCAGTTCGTTTTTTGAAGCCGAGCCGATTTCGGTTCCGTCAAAAATTATTTTTCCGGCAGTAGGGCGGTAAAGGCCGAGGACGGTTCTCCCTAAAGTGGTTTTGCCGCAACCCGATTCACCTACAATGCCTACCGTTTCTCCTCGGTTTACCGTGAAGCTTACATCATCCACTGCATGTAAAATTTCTTTACGGCCCAGAGTAAAATATTTTTTTAAATTGCAAACTTCTAAAAGAGTATCAGCCATTGTTATTTCCTTTTGCAAATTCATGTTGAAGCCAGCAGGAAGTAAAGTGTTCATCGCTTACTTTCATTTCGGGAGGTTTATGCCTAAGGCAAACTTTCATACATTTTTCGCATCTGTCGGCAAAAGCACAACCGTCTGAAATAGAAAGCATATCGGGATGATTGCCCTCGAGTGAATAAAGCTTATTTTCTTTTAATTGATCTATTGAGGGAACGGCTGCAAGCAGGGCTTTTGTATACGGGTGTTGTGCGTTTTTAAAAATATCTTCTGCTCTTCCGCGTTCAATAATTTTTCCGGCATACATAACCTGAATGCGGTCTGCAATTTCGGCTGCAACTCCAAGATCATGCGTGATAAGCATTACGGCCGTCTTTGTTTCTTTTTGAATTTTTTGTATAAGTTCCAATATCTCGGCTTGAATTGTAACATCCAGTGCCGTTGTAGGTTCGTCGGCAACTAAAATTTTAGGGTTGCTTGCTAGGGCTATCGAGATTAAAACCCTCTGCCTCATGCCTCCTGAAAATTCATGAGGGTATTGCTTGAGTCTTTTTTCGGGATCAGGAATTTGAGCCAGCTCTAAAATTTTTATAGTTCGCTCTAAAGCTTCTTTTTTGCTCAACCTTTGATGAATTAAAATGCTTTCCATAACCTGCTTGCCTATCGGCATTGTAGGGTTTAAATATGTTAGAGGATCTTGAAAAATCATGGATATTTCATTTCCTCTTATGTGCTGCATTTCTTCTTCGGAATATTCCAAGATGTTTTTATCTTCAAAAATAATTTGAGATTTTTCGTGTATGCGTGTTTTTTTTCCGGGGAGGAGTTTTAAAATTGAATGAGCCGTAACGCTTTTTCCGCAGCCGGACTCTCCGACAAGTACAAGAGTTTCATCCTCGTATAGATTAAATGAAATTCCATTTACGGCATAGATTGTTCCGCCGTAATTTTTGAAAGTAACAGCCAAATCTTTAACTTGTAAAATAGGTTTCATTTGTACTTCCTTAAATGCGGATCCATTGCATCCCGTAAAGCATCTCCGATAATTTGTAATGATAAAATTGTCAGGCTTATAAAAAGGGCCGGAAAAAATAATTGGTAAGGATAAAAGAGCATTGTCTTTTGTGCCTCTGATGCCAACACTCCCCAGCTGGTATATGGCGGCTGAATTCCTAAGCCGATATAGGACAAAAAAGCTTCTCCAAAAATAAATGAAGGAATATCAAAGGTTAAGGCTATTATCATAATGCTAACAGTGTTGGGAAGTAAATGTTTTATTATAATTTTAAATGAACCTGTGCCCAAGGCCTGTGCTGCCAAAATAAAATCCTGATTTTTTATCTGTAAGACTTGACCGCGCACAAGCCGTGCAGTAAAGCACCAGCCTGTAATTGTCATTGCGATGATAATCGAAAAAAATCCTTTACCGAAAATAAGAGAAATTAAAATAGCGGTAATTAAATAAGGAATACTTGAAAGTATTTCGACTATGCGCATCATTATAGTATCGGTTCTTCCGCCTGAGTATGCCGAGAGACCTCCATAAATTAAACCGATGCTCATGTCGATTGCAGCTCCTATAATTGCAATTATAAGAGAAACCCTGCCGCCCTTACAGACCCTTGTAAATATATCCCGCCCTAATTCATCCGTTCCAAAAAAATGAGAAAAAGAAGGGCTTAAATTTTTTTCTTTTAAGTTTCCGTCATCGGCTGACCGGCCGCTTAAAATCGGGCCGAATGAACATATCAAAATAATTAATCCCAAGACTGCACAAGAAAAAAGAGCTCTCCTGCTTTTTTTAAATCTCCGTCTTACATCCTCCCAAAAGCCTATACTGACCCTTGTTGTTTGAAGCGCCTTTTTTGTTCTTATAACGGGTTCAAAATCAGATGGACTTAAATTTAATTCTTTAACCGGCTCATCATAGCTTGCAATTTTTTTTTCATTCATTTTTAAAGAACCTCATTTTTTGCTTGCACTTTAATTCTCGGGTCGAGCAAGTTATAAGCTATGTCTACTATAATGAGAGATGCTACATATAAAAAAGAAATAAAAATAGTTTGACCCATTACCATCGTATAATCTCTTTCTGAAATTGAACGTACAAAATAGGAACCCAGTCCGGGAACCGAAAAAATATTTTCGATTATAAAAGTACCCGTGAAGGTAAAGGCTATTTGAGGGCCGAGCATAGTTATGATCGGTAAAAAAGCGTTCCGTAAAATATGGCTTTTTATAATTCTTACCTTTGAGGCTCCCTTTGCTCTTGCGGTTAAAATATAATCTTGATTTATAATATCCAAATAATTGGATCGCATATAGCGGGAATATTTTGCAATTGGGCCTATAGCCAAGGCTAAAGAAGGCAGGACTGTATATTTAAAACTTCCCCAGCCTGTAATCGGAAGAAGATTATGTTTGATGCCGAAAAAGTATTGCAGCATCTGTCCAATAACAAAACTTGGAATAGATATTCCTATAACTGCGATTAGGATAACGGCATAATCGAATTTTTTTCCGCGTTTAGCGGCTGATAATATACCTAAACTTAAACCAACTGAAACGCCGAAAAATAAGGCTTGGAGTCCCAGTCTTGCAGAAATAGGTGCGTGGGTTTTTATTACATCAGTAACAAGTCTTCCTCGGTAATAAAGCGAGGTTCCTAAATCGCCCTTAACTAAAAGATTTTTCCAAAAAACTATGTATTGAGTAAAAAGAGATTTGTCGTATCCATATTGAGAATAAAGCTCGGTTCGTCTTTCTCCAGGTAAATTCTCAGCTATGGTTTCAATGGGATTGCCCGGAATAATATGCACTAAAAAAAAGGTAATACTTGCAACGATGAACATTGTAAGAATACCGTATAAAATCCTCTTTAAAATAAAGTTAAGCATATTGTAAACCGAGCCTTTTGTTAAACTTATGACAAAAGGATACCATAAATTTTATATAATAGGAAGAGGTTAAGTGTTCCGTTATATTTTGAATTTGCCGACCTCTTCTGCAAGGGCTTCAATATTCATTTTATTTTTTTGTGAAATACCCTTTACTTCGGAACAGGAAGTTTGTATTTGGTCTGTACCTGCCGACATTTCTTGGATGCTGTCATTTATAATCTGTGTTAATCCTTCAAGCCGATTCATTTCTTTTACGGCATCTTCACCGGCCTTTAGCATTTCGGCAGAGCCTGATTGAACTTCCAGTGTGATATTATTTATATCATGTATAGCCGACAGCACCTCGTTACTTCCGTTTTCTTGTTCGTTCATTGCAGTCATAACGCTGCTGCTCATTGATTTTACATTTTCAGCAAGGCTAAAAATTGCATTAAATTTTTCTTCTACGGTTTTTGAAGATTTTGCTAATGTTTCAATTTCTTCTGAGAATTTCTTAAGAGCAGAAGAAATTGATTTTCCTTGAAGACTTGATTCTTCGGCTAATTTTCTAATTTCATCCGCAACTACTGCAAAGCCTCTTCCTGCTTCTCCGGCATGGGCAGCTTCAATTGCAGCGTTCATGGCCAATAGGTTTGTTTGACTTGCAATGTGCTGAATGACATTTGAAGCTTCAATCAAGCTGCCTGACTCTTCTGCAATTTTTTGTGTAACAGAATTTGAAAGGTGAAGAGCATCCTTACCGTAGACTGTTGCATCTGCCAACTCTTTAATTGCCGAATCGCTTTGATCCAATATTTTTGTAACTGAAGAAATATTAGCAACCATTTCTTCGATTGAAGAAGAAGATTGTGAAACATTTGCGGCTTGACTTTCAATACGGCCGTCTAACTGTTTTATTGTTTGAAGAATTTGTTCGACATTTGCCGTAGCTTCGCTCACGCTTGCCGATTGAGATTCAGCTTGGTCTTTTACCTTTAAAATATTTTTACTTATTTGGCCTATTGAACTTGCGGTTTCAAAAACGTTTACCGCAAGAGTTTCTCCTGTCTTTTGCATATCCAAAGTACTGTTCGCAACATTCCTTATCGTAAAGCCTATCTTTTCTATTGTTTGATTAAATGAATGAGATAGATCTGAAATTTCATCCTTACCTTTTTCCTCTAAACGAGCTGTCAAGTCTCCATCTCCTTGAGCAATATTTCTGAGAGCTTTAACTACGTTTGAAATTCTCTTTGTGATTCCGTTTATTATAAATGTTAGAATGATTATTGATGCAATAAAGCCTGTCAATAAAATTATGGAAACAAGTTTAATTAAGTTTGTACTTTCTTCATAGATTTCTTTTTCGGGTATTGAAGTGCCTACAAACCATACTTCATTTGTACGGCCTATTTTGACAGGCGTAAATACTTCAAGATGTTTATTTCCGTTTATTTGAGTTTCAATTAAAAATGGAGTAAGAGACCTCTTTGCATCAAAAAAATAATCTGCTATTTCTTTATTTTCAAATTCGGGAAGAGTTTTTGATATTAGGTTTTTATCTTTATGTGCAAGAACTGTGCCTTTAGCTGAAATAAGAATTGCATAACCGGATTTAAAGAAAACTTCTTTTGAAAGGTTTTCCTGCATATAATCAAGGGAGTAGTCAATCCCTGCTACACCTAACACTTTTCCTGTATTATTACGTATTGGAATTGCACAGCCTGCAACATAGACCATTTTTCCTTGCAGCTCATAATTATTGGGTTCAATCAAAATACCTTGAGGAGAAGATTTAGGTTTTTCATACCAAAAGCTGCCTGCATAGCCGGTTAATGGTGTCATTGAGATTTTTCCGTTTATCTTTGTCCAATACGGAATAAATCTTCCTGTTTCATCATGACCTTCAGTATTTTTAAATTTATAATCAAGCTCATCTAGGGCATTAGGTTCCCAAACTGTCCATACATCTATAAATTGTTCGGAATCCTTTAGAATTTTTTTTTGTAAGCTATTGAAATAAAATCTTCTGATTTCAGGCGGAATATCAGAGAAAGATTCAAATGTTTTTGCTAAAGTTTTATTTGTATCATAAACATTTTTTATAACCGTTTCGACATAGGAGCTAAGATTTTTGCTGGAATCATATAGCTTTGCGACAGCGTTTCGTTTTGAAGTCTCACTCAATTTTTTTACCAGAACTATACTTGTAAGAATAATAAAGACAGATAGAACCGAGATTAATGCTGTTATAATTTTTGTTCTTATAGTTAATACCTTAGAACCTTCTTCTCCCTTAGTTTTGCGGACTTCTTTCCTTTTAGCTTCATCCATAAATTTATTCTCCAAAAGTATGATTAAAACGAATTAAATAATTGAAATGTGCTTTGAGGACTTTAAAGAGTTAGTATTTTATTCTATTAGAATGATCTTTTATGCTTAAAGAATAAAATACTATTCAAACAATATCAGCACACATTTATATTGAAAGTAATTGGGAGTTTA
>CAJPPE010000097.1 GCA_905372345.1 uncultured Treponema sp.
TTTTAAACCAGCAAAGTCCTAAAACGACGATGGCAATACTTAATATTATAACCGTAATATAGCCGTACTTCCATGAAAGCTCAGGCATGTGGGTAAAGTTCATACCGTACCAGCCCGCTACAAGGGTCAGAGGAAGAAAGATTGTAGTTACGACCGTGAAGATTTTCATAATCTTATTTAGATGGAGGTCCAGCTGAGCTTGATAGGACTCCCGTAACTGATTTGAATACTCCCTTAAAATACGGATATTTGCTCCATAACGCTCTACCCTTTTGGAAAGCAGGTTTATGATTGTCAACTCTTCTTCGGTAAAAATTTCGTTTTCGTTTTCTGCCAGCTCCTGGCAAAAATCTTCCAACTGATCATAATAACTAAAGAGAGTTAAAAGTTCGTTGTTTATATTCGAAAGCTCCGTTTCAAAGTGACTGTCTTCTTCTATTTTTTCCCAAACCCTCATTTCCAGTTCCGATATTTTTTTCCTAAAACGGTAATAGACACCGGCATGGGACTTGATAAGCTCTTTAAAAAAACGGTTAAGAATACGCGGAATATTTCTTTCACGAACTATAGTTTGCTGTAAGGCAGCTTCAAAGGCCTTTTGAGCGGAGTAGTCCTTGTCGATAATTTCTATTGCCAAAAAAAGATTTTTAGATATATAAAGGCCTATCGTATCGCGGTCTTTAAAAATATTTTCCATTTCGACTATATTTATAACGCCGAAACTGTAGTCTTCCCAAACACCCAGGGTATTTTGTTGGGAAAAATCGCTGCATTGCTCGATAAAAAGAGGATCAAGACCTAAAAGCCCTTGAAGCTCGATGAGTTCTTTAAATCTTATATAGCCGGCAACAGGCCCCGTTATTTTTTCGGTCCGAGGATCAATCGGTGTCAATTCTGCATCTAATTTTACAAACATATCTTAACTTATCATATTTTTTATATTATGGGAACCTCTAAAAACTTCAGTTTTTTTGAGGTTTTCCTTAGATTTATTTGCTCAAATTGGAATTTATTGCTTCCGCAATTTTTAAAAGTTGAGGCTTGGTATTTTGTGAAGGGTCTTCAAGAACAGCTTCAAATAGCTTTTGTAAGATTATGCCGAGTTTAGGCCCTGCAGGAATTCCGATTTCCATCAGCTCTCTGCCGCCGACAGCCAGATCTTTTAAGCTCAGGGCAGAATCTTCGGCTATGACTTTTTCAAGCCTCTTTTTAAAGGAAACCAAATTGCTTAAATCGGGAGCCTGTCCCGTCATACCGAAACCGTCTGCTCTTCTTAAATCAAAGAGATTAGGAATATTTTCTACACCGGCTCTGACTATAAAGCGGCGGACGGCAGCCTCGCTCCAATCCTCCGTATAATGAAACATGTGAAGCCCCACAAGATGAGAAACCTCTTCAATTTCCTTATTTGGGAATTTTAAACGCTGCATTATCTTTTTGGTAAGTTTTTCCGAAACCGCCTCATGCTTATAAAAGGTATAATCGCCGTATTCATTTTTTTCCCTAGTGCTTACCTTTCCTATATCGTGGAAAAGGGCAGCCAATCGCACAATCGGATTATCTTGCGGAGCGGCATCGCAGCTTAAAAAGCTGTGGTCAAGCACATCAAAGGAGTGCATTCCTTTTTGCTCGACCCCGCGGCAATCCGAAAGCTCGGGCAAAAAGACTTTTAAAAGCCCCGTTTCCTCCAAGAGCCTTAAAGAAATTATAGGATGCTCAGTTAAAAGCATTTTAACGAATTCGTCCCGAAACCTTTCTATCGAAACTTTTTTGCAAACTTCAATACTTAAGGGAATTGCCTTTAAGGTTTCTTCTTCTATCTTAAAGCCCAGCTGTGAAGCAAAGCGGATTGCCCTGATAGGCCTCAAACCGTCTTCCCCAAAGCGGTCAAGGGGAGAGCCGACGGTTTTAACGGTTTTTGATTTTATTGATTTTACGCCCTCAAAGGGGTCGACAATGGAGCCGTCTTTTAAAGAAACGGCTATTGCATTCATAGTGAAGTCTCTCCGGCTCAAATCTTCTTCGATTGAACGGACGTAGTTAATCTTCTGAGGCCGCCTTCCGTCGGAATAATCGGCCTCGCAGCGGAAGGTAGTACATTCTATTTTTTCGCCCTTGTAAAGAATAGTAACCGTACCGTGGGCTATCCCCGTAGGGATTGTCTTACGGAAAAGGGCTTGAACTTCCTTGGGTTCGGCATCGGTAGCTATATCATAATCCTTGCACGGCTTTCCTAAAAACCAGTCCCGCACAGCTCCGCCCACAAGATAGGCCGAAAAACCGGCATTAAAAAAAACGGAAGCGATTTCTTTCATTTTTTTTGAAACAGGATAGCGCATAGGAATAAAGTTTACACAAAAATTTACGGCCTGTCTATAGGCGTTTTTAACGCTATAGAGCTTCTAACTCTGATTACTCCAAAGGAGCGAAATATCCTATTTCATCTCGGCCCGATCTTTCCAAAAGCTGAACCTCTACTTCTACGGGTAAAAATGACCTACCGAAGTCGGTTGACATAGTAGAAGTATATTTCAGCTGATACATTCCCAAGGGTTTTTCAATAATATCGTCAATAAGAGGTTTTAAGCCTCTTTCGGCATAGATGTATGAGGTTTTGCCGCCCGTCTTTTTTGCAAGATAGCTCATTTCGGAAGCAGGAGCTCCCTTTTTTAAACTAATCGGATAAAAACGTATATTATTATTTTTCATGTATGAAGCAAGGTCATTTAAATTATACTGCTTAAAATTATCCGAATTAGGATCGCTGAAATTCAAAAAAAGAACGGCTCTTTTTTGTTCGGCATTTATCAGATCCCCTACGGCAAGCCGCAAAGCTAAATCGAATTTCCAGTCGGGCGAGGCAGGAGCCTTTATGCGGTTAGGCAGGGTTATCAAATCGGCAGGCGAAAATTTTCCCTCAAGAGCGGGAATAGATGAGGCGGAAATAAGACTTATCTTTCCCCTGCCCTGCATTGCTTCTGCAATTTCCTTTAAGGCAGCCTCTATTAAGGCCTTTTCCTTTATAGAATCGGGAGACCTTTCAACAATGACGGCTATGTCGCAAGTTTTATTAAGATAGGAAGAACCGGTCAAAGAATAATCGGCAACAGGCCTGTTTCCCTCCGTGATTATAAAGTTATCCTGTGTCAAACCTACAATCTGTTTGCCGTCGCGGTTTTGTACGCTCACTTCAACCAAAACTTCGGGGAATTTATCTGAATAAACTTTTTTTATCAATACAAAAAGGCCGCCGGCCAATTCATTTATTCTTGAAGTTATTTCTACCGTTTGATTTTTATGGTCTATTAAAAGAAGACTTCCGTTTACATCGGGAACCGCTGCCGTAATCTTTGTAGGAACATTTCCCAAACTCGTCAACTCGCTTACAGTCGAAAAAGCAATATCTATAAGGTAAGCCTTATTACCGGCAGAAGCAACCAAATTGCCGTTCCATTCTCTAAGGGATTCTATTTGCTTTAAGCTTTTTTCAGGCAGGAGAGATTGAACAAAGTTACCCGCCGTATCAAAGGTATAGACGGCTCCCTTTACCGCATCGGCAACATAAACAAGTCCGTCAACTACAGCTATCCCCGAAGGAGCCGTAAAGCCCCCGAAAAGACCGCTTTTTTCTCCAAAGGTAAAAAGGGGCTCTCCGGCAGAAGAGAAAACAACAATTCTTGCATTCCCAAAATCGCAAACATAGATATTGCCGTACTCGTCTTCAGCTAAAAACTGAGGACCTATGAACTCTCCATTTCCGCGGCCCCTCGTTCCGAATGATTTTATAAAAGAACCGTTTTTATCGAGGAGAGAAAGCCTGTCGGCGGCAAATTCCGAAACCAAGAGATTTCCGTCCGATAGGGCTATAACATCGAAGGGCCTGTCAAAGCCTTGAATAGGCCCCTTTGTTCTATCCAAGATAATACCGTTTACATTAAAGTGCAAAAGCTCGTTTGAGCCGTAAGCCGTCATCCAAAATGAACCGTCGGAAACAGCCGCTATCGAAAGGGGCTGGCGGAAAAGCTCTACAGTGCCGTTCTTTGAACTAAAAGAAGAGTTTTCCACATACTTTATGTTATCTGAAGAATAGGGAGTAAGGCTCCTCGATTCTTTTAGAATTTCTATCTTGTTTTTTAAAAGCATGCCGCCGTAACCTGCTGCCTCGGCCGATTCCCACTGAGTCAGGGCTGCACCTTCAACACCGGAGCTGTAATAAGCCTTTCCAAGCCAATCTAAAATTAAGGACTCATCCGGCAGATAAGAAAGAGCTTTTTCGAATAAAAGGATGGCCTCGTTAAAGGTTCCCCTGTAGTAGGCTTGAACACCCCGTCTAAATTCTTCGGAAGCGACCCTCTTATCCGACGAGGACGGCTTATCGGTAAAATTCTTATCCTGTGAAAAAACAGGAAGAGTAAATAAGATTAAGCTTATAAAAACAAATATGCGACATTTTACACCGAACTTCATCTTAAGCCTCCCGTGCATCAGAACTTATCATTTCAAAGTGTTTGAGTATAATTTTATTATCGGGTAATTTTTCTTTAGCCCTAGTAATATAGGATTCAGCTTCCGAAGGGAGATCCATCTTATGATAGATTAAAGCCATCGAATCCAAATAAGCCGGATTTTCGGGCTGTTTTTCTACGGCTTTTTTGCATAAAAATAATGAGCGAGTCAAATCCCTATCCGTTTCGGCCAAGATATAGGCCAAACCGTTTAGGGCTGTGCTGTTTTCGGGAGCGGCTTTTAAGGCTTTTTCGTAATAGTCAATGGCCTTTTCGGTTTCCTGATGCTCATAATAAACATAAGCCAATGAAGAAAAAACCTGTACCGACTCATAACCGGCTTCGATAAGTTTTGAAAGCTCAAATTCTGCAAGTCTGGTTCGGCCTGTATTTGCATAAATAAAGGCTAAAATCAATCTGCATTGATAAACCTTTGCAATATCTTTGCTCGCAGTTACTACCTGCTCAAGATATTCAAGAGCCTGTTCATACTCCGACAAGCGGGAATATATTAGTCCTATATAATAGCTTATTTCGATTTTTATAAGAGCATCTTCAGTACTTACACTTAAAAAGAAAACTAAAGCTTCTTGATAGTCTTTTTTGTTATATAGGTTTACACCCTCTTTTAATTCGGAATACATGAACCCCTCCCCTTTTTTCAAATTATACAGAAAAAAAACTTTTTACACAATAGCAGAGAAAGATACTTAAAAATCCACTAATCTTAAAGCCCTTATTAAAAGGTTCTTGCAGAGCCTGTAGGTTTAGCCCTGTATACCAAAGGCTTAAATCCGAAAATTCTTTCGTAGTCTCCAACTTTTTCTATATAAGCCTTTGCATCTGCATCTTTAAGAATAGTATAAGTACAGCCGCCGAATCCTTTTCCCGTCATTCTTGAGCACACAAGATTAGTTACCGAGGGCTCCATAAATTCAAGGGAACGCTTAACCAGCCAATCCAATTCAGGACAGGAAATTTCAAAGCGGTCTCTAAGTCCATCGTGTGAGCGGTTTAAAATCCGCGAAAGTATAACATTATCTTTACGTTTTAGGGCATCTACAGCTTCATCAACACTTAAAGATTCTCTGACAATATAGGTAACCCTTCTCCTCACCGATTCAGGGATATCAATCTCTTCCAGCATTTTTTCGGTCAAATGCATCATATTTTTAGGCATATCCGGCTGTTTTTTTACCAGCTCATAGGCTTCTACACATTCGTCCAACCTGGCCGTCAACTCTTCGCGGGCAATTATACGCGGCACACGGGAATCCGTTAATATAATAGAGTGCCCCTCGATCGGGAAAGGATAAATATCCGCAGTTTTTTTTCGGTGATCGGTACGCACACAATGATTTGACTTTGCAAAAAGAGCACATAGAATATCCGCTCTATGAGCATAGGTATTTAAATGTTGAACATTTGCATGTTCAAGAATATCTACCAAATCGCTTTTTGTAAGTTTCGGGGCAAACATTTTCCGCAATATAAGTGCGGTAGCGGTTTTAAGGGCATTGGGAGTTCCCAAGCCGGCATCCGCAGGTATTTCCGACAAAATAGTAAAATTTAAGCCGGAAATATGATATCCAAAGTCGTTAAACGCCGAAATAACAGCCTTAACTGCATTAGCCCATCGGTCTTCTCTCTTATATCTGAGACCGGAATAAGATATTTTTTTCCGCTCATTAAGCGAAATTGAAAACAGCCTAAAGTTATTATCGCTGCGCTTAGATGCACAAGCATACAAATAATGGTTAATGCTCATGGAAAGAGTATTCCCTTGAGCAAACCACGTATGTTCACCTAAAAGATGAAAACGCCCAGGGGCGGCAGCACATACTTCAGGTTCATCTCCATATTCGTCAACATGAAATGTAACTATTTTTTGCATGGTTATATAA
>CAJPPE010000098.1 GCA_905372345.1 uncultured Treponema sp.
AGAAAAATGAAGGAATAATCGGCAACTTAAAAAAATCCTTTTATCTTTTTTTTGAAAATTCTTTTTTTACATATAAGATAGTATTTTTAAGTGCCTTAAAATTATTTATCTCATTCCCTGCCCTATTTATATTTCCGGGAATTACGGGAATTATATTTTACATAGCCGAAAATTATAAACTGATAAATTATAAGCTGCTAAAGGAGGAAAACCTATGAAAAGAAGTTCAGGTATTATTTTACATCCCACCTCATTGCCTAATGATGAAGGCATAGGGACAATCGGTAAAGAAGCCAACTCTGCTGGAAGGCACGCATAAGACATACCCTAAAACTATTCGACATAATACGCCTCGACCATTTTAGAGGCTTTGAAGCCTTTTGGTCTACCCCCCAAGGTGCACAAACGGCTCAAGAAGGAAAATGGGTGAAAGGCCCTGACCATCATTTTTTTGAAGAAATACAAAATGATCTGATTTCTTTGGATGAAAAATACAGGATAGAGCTTCCCATTCTAGCTGAAGATCTGGGAGTTATAACTCCTGAAGTTGCTAAACTCAGAGATGATTTTAATTTTCCAACGATGAAGATATTGCAATTTGCCTTTGACTTAAACGAATTAAAATCGGAAAATATGTATAAAAAATTACCCTCTATACAATAGTTTAATTTTTTTGTATATTAGTCTTTGTGAACGAAAAAATTTTAGGAGCTTACATGAACTTTATAAATGAAACAAACGAAGAGAAAAAAAATAAAACAAATGATGAAGATGCTTTGATGCAAAAATTTCTTAATACACGCCAAATTATTTTAGCCGGAGAAATCAACAAGGAGCTTTCAGAAAAAATAGTACGTCAACTTTTACTCATGGAGTCCTTGTCGGCAACAAAGCCTATTTATATTTATATAGACTCCCCCGGAGGAGATGCCGATGCAGGTTTTGCAATCTTCGATATGATAAGATTTATCAAGGCACCCGTCTACACAATAGGCATGGGCCTCGTTGCCAGTGCAGCATCCATCATTCTTCTTGCCGCAAGCAAGGAACGCCGTTTCGGTATGCCTAACAGCCACTACCTTATCCATCAGCCATTGTCCGGCATAAAGGGAGTTGCAACCGAAATAGAAATACACGCCAAAGAGCTTGAAAAGATGAGGGTAAAAATAAATAAGCTCATTGCGGAAGAAACCGGCACGGATGAAAAAAAGGTTGCAAAGGATACGGACAGGGATTGCTGGCTCAATGCAGAAGAATCCGTAGAATACGGTCTTATTTCAAAAATAGCTAAAAACCGAAAAGATATTCCCGAAAAATAAAAAAAGCATAAAGCCCAAACATAAAAATCTCGGATGCATACATCAGCTGTATGCATCTTTTTATATCTTCATCTTCAATTTCAAAAATATCATCCCCTATAAAAGGCTTTTCGACAAGGACTCCGCCGTAATAGTTAGGACCTCCCAGCTTTAAACCTAAAAGACCGGCAGCAGCGCTTTCAGGATGGGCGGAATTAGGGCTTGAATGTTTTCTGCAATCCCGCCGCCAAATCTTAAAACCTCTTTTTATTGCCGCTAGTTTCAGAATTATTTTGTTTGAAATTCTTTTTTGCAAACCTCTTTGTGCCGGTCTTATAAGTTTACAAAAAAAAGAACCTGCAAGAATGAGCAAGGCAGAAAGGCGGGCCGGAACATAGTTTACAATATCATCAATCTTTGCCGGAACAAATCCCAAGTCGGCATATTTTTCATTTTTATAGCCGAGCATAGAATCCATGGTATTTACAGCCTTATAAGCTATACCGCCTGCAGGGCCTAAAAGCATCATAAAAAACAGTGGTGCTATAACCCCGTCGCTTGTATTTTCGGCTATGGTTTCAACACAGGCACGGCTCACTCCCTTTTTATCTAAAGATTCGGTATCCCTGCCTACAATATTTGCAACCTGCTTTCTTCCCTCTTCAATACTTATCTGTAAGGCCTTAAAAACTTTTATAGATTCTTTTTGAAGACAGCGGGCTGCAAGGCAGGTATAGCTGATCCATACGGAAAAAATAAAGTATAAACCCTTGTAAGGATATAATAATTTTAAAAAGAAAAAGACAAGACAAAAGCTGAAAATAATATTGAAAACAACAATTAAAAAACCGGCAAACTTTAAACCTCGCGGAGAACTAAAACAAAACCTAGCAAGGACTTCTTCTTTTTTTATAAGGCTACCGATAAATTTTACGGGATGAGGAAAAGAATAAGGGTCCCCTAAAATAAAATCAAGAATGATTGCAGCCAATAAAATAAAAAAATTAATGTGCAAAAAAACAAAATCGGAAAGACTTAAAAAATTAAAATTCATTTTGACGATAGATATTAGTCTAATATAGAACTAATCTAAAACAAAACCGTCCGGCCTTTTAAAGCCAAGACGGTTTTCGCTAAACAAAAAAACTTATTTTTCTTCAAGATATGAAGCTTGAACCCAACCTTTCTTTTGTTTGTTTTGTACATAATACCATTCGGTTTGAGAACCATCGCCATCAACAATTACAACTTTTTTTGAAGCATGAAGAATGGTATCGGCTTTTACGGATGCCAATACTCTTAGCTCTCCGTCTAAAAACGGAATACTCAAAAGTTCTATATCTTTTTTTGCCGTAAATTTCTTTTCTACTTTTTCGGCTTCAAGTTTCTTTAAAAAAGCAGCCTCAGCATCCATCACATGAGCAAGATTTTGTAAAATTGCTATATCATCACTATATCTCGAATTCATTTCAATAGCGTTTTGAAACAGTTCGGCTCTGCTTGTTTCACTTTGAGTTTCCATTGCAATTTGAGCAAGAACCATTGCTGCTACATTTTCTTTTTGAAATTCTACAGTATCTCTTTTGGCATACTTTTCTTTTATAATCCACGAAGTTACCAGTTCAGGGCAATAAGCTGCAATCTTTACAAATTTCTGATTAGAGCTGTTTAAACTGTCTTTATAAACGGCAACAATAAAATACTGAGGTATGATTTCATCCGTAACTGCCGTTAAAGAATCCGATTTGTATAAAACCGTGTCTGCTGCAGAAATAAATCCTGCAACCGTGTTAGGCTCATAACAATAGTCTTGAATCCAATATTCCTTATCTTTTAAAGAAATATGGAAGAATTTCCGCTTTTGACCGTCAGTTCTCTGTGCTTCTTTTTCTTCGCCAAGGTACATAGCGACGTCTCCCAATGAAGCTTCTGCCGCCCATTTCATTTTCCCCTCATCCGTTTCGGTATAGAGTCCTGCACGATGTACATAAATAACTCCGTCTGCATTTACTTCAGCCATTGATTCTTTAGGAGTATCTTTCTCCATTGAATCCATAGCCTCAGGCATTGCAGGTTCAGATTTTGAAGTTACGTCTTCCTTTGTACAAGAAGCAAAGGCGAATAACGAAACACACAATAGTAAAACAAATTTTCTAACAAAATTTACTTTCATAAACAACTCCTTATTTTTTATGTTATTTTATATTTAACAATTCAAGTTCAAAAACCAGATAAGCATTCGGAGGAATGACACCGCCTGCACCTGTTTCGCCGTAAGCAAGATGAGGAGGAATAATGATAATTCGTTTTTCACCCAAAGTCATTTTTGCCGATTGAGAGTCAAAACCCGGAATAACCCGGCCTACACCCACAGGGAATTCTAAAGGCTTGTGCATATCGGAGTCATCAAAGACCTTTCCGTTTTCCAAAAGGGAGCCTTTGTATTTCATAGTTAAGGTTTGACCTTGTTTAGGAGTGTCTCCCTTTCCTTGTTTTATAACAAAGAAATATACACCGTCATCATCAAGTTTTGCAGGAGAATATTTCGTTTTAATCAAGCCTTCCATTTTTTTTGCAACAGCCTCTGCTCTGCGCTTTTCACTTTCTTTTGAATCTGAAAGGTATTTATAAAAGGCATCCTGATCGGTTTTAAAAGCCTTTGCTTCATCTCCGGTTCTGATAATTTTAATACTATTCATTTTATCGCCCTGCTGAATTGCATCTACAACATTTTGACCTTCAACAACCCGCCCGAAAACCGTGTGCTTACCGTCAAGCCAAGGAGTTTCAACATGGGTAATAAAAAATTGAGAACCGTTAGTACCGGGACCTGCATTAGCCATCGACAAAACACCGGGACCGTCATGCTTTAAATTCTCTACAATCTCATCGGGAAATTTATAACCGGGTCCGCCCGAACCTGTGCCGGTAGGATCTCCGCCCTGAATCATAAAATCAGCTATTACCCTGTGAAAGGTGAGTCCGTCATAAAAAGGTTTTCCCTTTGCGGCATCAAGAGTTCCTTCAGCTAATCCTACAAAATTACATACCGTTAAGGGCGTATCTTTGTAAAAAAGCTTTAGAACAATCAATCCTCTATCCGTATCTATAGCAGCATAGAGTCCATTTTCTTTTAACGCTTCTATTTTTGTTAAATCGACTTTGCTCATTTTTTTATCTCCTTTTTCCAAGCCGGAATTTGTTATTATAATAGCAGCAGCCGTTCCTGCAACTAAAATCATAAACGCAATAGCAATAACCATGATCCATAATTTTTTCATTTTATCTTTCCTTAATTATCAGAATTGTTCTTTTTTTTGGCACTATATTCGATACCTTGCTCGGCACATTTATATTCATCCTTAAACCAATTATACACAGCCGTCAAACGTGAAGAAAAAGCTCTTTTTATCCTGCCGCCTATAAATGGTATTGTAGGAAATTTTGCACTACTTAAACAATGGATTAAAATATAATCATCAAGATCATATATAGCCAAAGATAAAGTCATCGCATCAGGCGGAAGAGAAATAAGGCTCATATCCGGATGTGTAATCTTCTGTGTATTTACACATATCATACCAATACCATTATCTTCTTTTAAATATCGGTATTTATAAATAAAATCTCCGAAGGTTGGATCGATTTGGCGGGCAAAAATTTCCAAGCCGTCAAATTCCTCATTTAAAGGGTCGTCTATAGGCTCATAAACAACACCGCCCGACCTTTTTACTTCTTTTACTGCATGGGATGTTAAATAAAGAGTCCTCATTTCCTGATAAGAGTTTGAAAAGTATTCAATACCTTCAAGACCGGAAATATGACGCAATATTTTAGACACGTCAGGATTATTGGGACCTTCTTTTTTGTACAAAGATATGAACTCACCTAAAAAAGCAGGCTTTTTTTTCGACAATAAAGACAACATTTTTTCTGAAAATGCGGAAACAGGCAGCATTTCGGGTTTCATGTTTGAAGCCCCGTATTTTAACTTAATTATTTCTTTTTTTTGAACAAGCTCGGCAGCTATCTTTGGATCAAGAATATCCGAGAGTCTCTGTTCAATATTGCGTGTATCTACGCCTTTATCTGAAAAAAGCGGAAACAGGCAGACTGCAAAAAACATGAATAGCGTTTTAATTTTTTTCATACAATATCGATAAACAGTGAGACTGAATTTCTGCCGAACTGTTTATCACACCTCCTAAAATTCATGGTTTTCCTCTGCGAGGATTGAGTCCGCCCGTTATATTTATATACCTTTATAGAACACGCGAACCTGTTTATATAAACCATTTCCCTCGCTTTTGGTTTCAATGTCATTGACAGCATTTAGGGTTGTGTGAATGATTCTGCGTTCATAAGGATTAAGCGGTTCCAAAAGTTGAGATTTTTTTGTCATGCGGACCTTATCTGCAATATCATAAGCCATTCTAACAAGAAGTTCTTCTCTTCTCATTCTATAGCTTTCACAGTCCACCGATACACGTGCACAGGAATGGCCTATGGCACCGGCATATACATTTGCCAAAAGCTGTATAGAATCAAGATTTTTACCCTTCTTACCTATAAGCATTGCGGCATCTTTAGAGTTAATCCTATAAGAAAAATGTTTTTTATCGCAAGCAATTAATGAAACGGAACAGTCATAGCCTATTTTTTCAACAAGGGTCTGAATAAATAGCCTTGTTTTTTCCGCTCCATCCGAAATATCTTCAGAGGTTCTTAAATCCTTACTTTCTTCAAGATTTTGGTCTTCTTCAGACTGTTCGGAATTATTTCTCATGTTAGCCCTTAAAGAGTCATCAACATGCACCCGTATCTTTGCATGACCTTTTTTAAACAAGGAATTTTTTTGAATTTCCAAAATTTCAACATCAAACTGATCTTTTTCAAGACCGAGCTCGGCTACCGCAATATCAATAGCCTCCCGCTCCGTCTTTCCTTCAAATTCATATATCATATCGTATCTCCTAATATTAAAATAATTATTCTTTAATTCTTCATGGACTTATTGATTATAAGCTGCTGTAAGAGCATTAAAA
>CAJPPE010000099.1 GCA_905372345.1 uncultured Treponema sp.
AAAAGATTTTAAAAGCTTTTCGGTTTTTAAATTCCTTGCCGTAATAATAAGCCCGGAAGTTTCCTTATCCAGACGGTGAACAATACCCATGCGGTAGGGCTCTAAGAAAAATTTCTCAATATTTTTTAAGCTCCCTTCTTCACTTAAAAGACTATTAAGAGACTCGGCAAACTCATCCTTAATCCTAGAATCATAAAGCCTGTGATAATTTAAAGCATTTACAAGGGTGCCGTCCCAATTTCCGCCTGCCGGATGCGTTACCATGCCCCTTTCCTTGTTTACAACAATTATATTCTCGTCTTCATAAATTATATTAAGCGGAAGTTTTTGAGGATGAGCATATTCGGGGATCGGATTATCCCAAACAAGCTCAATAAGGTCTCCGTTTTGAACATTTCGGGAAAGCTTGGCTTTTTGCGAATTTACATAAAGGGACTTTAAGCCCGTCTTTAATTGAGAACGGCTTAAGTGTTTCAGCTTTTCGGTACAATAAACATCAATCCTGCAAGGAGATACAAGGCCTTCAACCTTAAACTTTTCGGATATCGACTTAAAATGAACACTCTTATTGAGCGTCATCGGATTCCTCTGTTTTTGAAGTTTCCGTTTCTTCAGTTTTATTTTCTTCAATGGGAATCAACAAAATCGCTTCCTCTTCATTTTTTGCCTCAAGTTTTTTTGCATTAGCCCTTTTGATTGAACGGTAGGTTAAATCTATTATTGCAACTCCCAAAGAAATACCGACAGCCGTTAAAAAAATTCCCAGTTGTTCTTTTTCGGTAAGACTTACTGCAACCTTGGCATCTTTAATAGGCCATGGATTATAGGCCGGATCCCCCTTATGAGCTATTGAGCGGCCTATGTCATAGGCCCAAAACGACAAAAGCGAAACAAAGGGCAGCGCGCCGAAACTTATAATCTCAAAACGGCGCAAATCCTTTTGCCATTGCTTAAACTCCTCGGCCCCATAAGGATCGGGGGTTCTTGAAACCGTTGTATCTTCAGCATAAACCGGAAAAACGGAAAAAAGAGAAACAAAGAAAATCAAAAAGGCAATTTTTTTTGTATGCTTCATTTATTTTTATCCAAAGAAGAAATTATATCAGAAAGAAGCAAAAAGTCATATAGGGCAAGGGACTCGGCACGCAAATTTCCGCTTAAGCCTGCCTTTTCTAAAACAAGATCGATCTTATCGCCGTATCCGTTTGATTTCATCCATGAACCCAAATTGTTCTTTATATTTTTTCGGCGTGAAGAAAAAAGAGCCTTGACTATTTTGATAAAAAGCTTAAAGTTTTTATACTCTGCAAATTCTTTTTTTGCCTTAAACAAGACGGTGGCGGATTCTACATTGGGCTGAGGCCAAAAAGCTGAGGCCGGAATTGTCTTAACTATCTTACACTCATAAAACAAGGAGCAAAGTACCGAAAATGCCGTATAGTTTTTATTGTCAGGCCTCGCGGTAATTCTTTCGGCTGCTTCTTTTTGCACGGTAAAGAGCATTGTATCAAAAACAACTCCGGCTTCTATAGTAGAAGCAATCAATTCGGAAGCAATGTTATACGGAAGATTGCCGAAAAAAACATCGGGCTTTCCATTCTCTTTTAAGTATGGAAGCCAGTTTTTTTGAACATCCCCTTCAACAAGAGTAAAATTTTGTTTTGAGCTTTCTAAAAAGAATTTCTTTAAAAGAGAGATAAAGCCCTTGTCAATTTCAAAGGCGGTAAGATTAACTCCCTTTTCTAAAAGAAGATAGGTCATAGCCCCAAGCCCGGGGCCTACTTCCCAAACCCTTGTTCTCTTATCAAGAGTCAAAAAGGAAATCAAGTTCTCGCGGGTCTTTTTATCGACTAAAAAATTTTGACCGAATTTTTTTTGCATGGCAAAACCCAGAGTCTCTAAAAGAGCCTTGAGTTCCGCCGGAGAATCATAATTCGGAAGACCTAAAAAAGCCCCGGAGCCCATCAATACCGCATCCTACTCGCACAAAAGGGCGTAAATCTCCATGGGGTCGGTAGAATTTAAGAGCTTACTTTTAAGTTCTTCATTACGCAGCTTTGCACTAAAATGGGAGATTGTCTGCAAATAATAATCATGCTGATTGTTTGCAGCGGCAATCATAAAAACCAATCTTACGGGATTTCCGTCAACCGCATCAAAGTCTAAAATATCCCTTTTGGAAATACCTACAGCCATGACAAGATCGGTAACTGAAGACAATCTTACATGGGGAATAGCAATTCCTCTTCCTACAGCCGTTGACATAAGAGCTTCTCTTTTTAGTATGGAATCTAAAAGCTCTGCAGAATTTTTTACTTGAGGAGCCTTAGCCAGTACCTCGGACATCATAATCAAAACATCATGCTTTGAAGCATAATCTAAAAGGACAACCCTGTCGGGCGACAAAAAACTTTCGGTTACTATTTTATGCTGCTTAGGGGCCGAAGTTTTTGAAGATGCCAACCTTTCATCCACCCAGCTCTCAATATCATCTTTTTTAAAACGCCAGACCGTTCCAATCTTTCCGGCAGGTATTTCACCTTTTTGAGCCCACTCGTAGACTGTCCTCTCGGAAACACGCAAATAACGGGCAACTTCTTCAATAGTTAAAATTTCGCTTGCCAATAACTTACCTCACTAAATATTTAAGCTCGCTCGACTAAACATACAAACAAAAAAATGAGCTCAAGTATTCTGCATAAAATGTAAGAATATGTCAAGATATAGCAAAGTTTTTGTCAAAGATTTTTATCCGTTTTTTACGGCCCTTGCCAATTCCCTGCCTCTTTCTTTTAATATCCGCTTATCCTCATCGCTGAGCTTACCCTGCCATTCATGGGATTCGATATTGGTCCACTTAAATTTTTCTATTTTTTCCTCGTATTCTTTTTTGGCTCCCCCTACCCAGCCCCAGCTTCCTATGCGGAACACCTTTTTATTGATAAAGTGTTTTCTTTCAAACAGGTCAAGGATATGGGCCATGGACGGGAACATCTTGTACTCATAGGTAGGCATTGCCAATAAAAGACCTGCAGAGCGGTAGGCCTCACCTAAAATAAAGGTAGCATCCGTGTCGGGAATTCTATAGATAGAATAAGGTACGCCTTCTTCATCTATACCCTCAATAACCGCATCAAGACCGGCCTTGGTATAACCGTACATTGAGCCCCAAATAATACAGATGGTCTTTTCCAACCCGCTTCCGGTTCCAGTATTATAATCTGCAAATTTTTTATAAAGATTTACGATTCGTGAAGGATTTCCCCTCCAAACCAGACCGTGACTCGGACAAATAAATTTAAGCTCAAGGGCGGCAAGTTTTTCGATTCCCTTGTTTACAAAGGTACTGAAACTTGCAACGATGTTTGCATAGTACCTAAGGGCTTCGTTTTCAAAAAATTTAAGTTCTTCTTCGGTATGCTGATCATCGAAGATTTTTTCGCCTATACAGCCGTATGAGCCGAAAGCATCGCAAGAAAATAAAATTTTATCGTCAGGGTCATAGGTCATCATAGTTTCAGGCCAGTGGATATTGGGCGTTTCATAAAATACAAGTTTTTTACCTGCGCCTAGGTCCAAAACCTCTCCGTCTTTTACTGCCCTTACCCCTTCATCTATCTTAAAAAAGTTTTTGACAAGGGCAACGCCTTTTGCAGAAGCCAAGATTTCGGCCTTAGGGTTTTCTTCCTTCACAAGATTGATAAGGTCTGCGTGGTCAGGTTCAAGATGGTTTAGGATCACATAATCAAATGAAGAAAATGAAAGCCCTATGGATTCCAGCTGCTTTCGGTAAGAATCTACCGAGCCGTCCCAGTCTTTTACTATATCTATAAGAGCGGTTTTTTCTCCCTTTACAACATAAGAATTTATAGAAACGCCGTGAGGCAATAACCATATACCTTCAAAGCGTGCAGTTCTGTCATGTATATCTGCATGAATACAATAAACGGATTCTGTAAGTTTTTTTGCTTCCATAAAATTGATACCTCCATAAAATAAAAGCTGCGAGTTACAGTAACCCGCAGCTTAAATATTACCATAAGAAATGTATTTGCTCAAGAGAATTAACTTTCTTTTACGTAAAAGATATTAACAAGATTTAGGTATATTCCCTAAAAAATCCTAATTTTTTTTATCTTAATCTTTACATCTTCATAATTCTATGATATACTTCTAGAAGGTGATTTATATTACCGACAAAAAATACTTGGAGGACACTATGAAAAAAATTATGGTGCTAATTGTAACATTGATGCTGGCTTTTTCCGTAATAGCATGCGGCGGAAACAGTTCAGCAACTATGGCCAACGAAAAACCATTCGTTGTAGCTTCTGCCGAATTTAACGGCGACTTTTACAGAGGCTGGACAAATTCGTCTTATGACGACGATATCCGGAAGTTGATTTGGGCATTCGGTCTTATGAATGAAAATTCCAAAGGTCAGGTTGAGGATTCGCTTCTCATTGCAGAAAAAAAGGTAAGCGATGACCTTAAAACATGGACATTTAAGCTTGTAGAAGGAGCAAAATTCCATAACGGTGAAGCTTTAACTGCAAAGGATGTAAAGTTTACCTATGACTTTTACATGGACACAAAAGCTTTAAGCGATACAGGAGGATCATCAACAATCAACGATTATGTTGAAAGTATTGAAATTGATGAAGCTGCAAATACCGTAACTTTCCATCTTAAAAAGGTCAGCTACACTGTTGACGTAGATGTATTCAGTCCTTTTTACCTCTTTCCCGAAGAAACCTTCACAAAAGGAGCAAAGGAAGAAGGCATTACAGTACAGCAGTATGTTAAAAAGAACATTTCAAAGCCCATCGGTTACGGTCCCTACAAGATGACCGAATACAAAGAAGGCGAATATGTTAAGTTGGAAGCCTTTAAAGACTACCTCGGTAAGGCACCTGCCATCAAAGAAGTTATCGTTAAGGTTGTTCCCAGCGAAACAGAACTTGATCAGCTCCTTCAGGGTGAAGTAGACATGCTGACAAGCCAAGGTCAAGCCGAAAAAATCGATCCCGTTAAAGATAAACCTGGCTTTTCTTATACAAATTACTACAGACACGGAGGAGGAACTATCGCTCTTCACTGTAACTTCGGTCCCACTTCCCTTACGGAAGTACGCCAGGCCTTTGCCTATGTTCTTAACAGACCGAAAATCGTCGAACTTTTCTTAGGTCAATACGGTATTTCTTCTAACGGCCCCTACTCCAAAAACGACTGGACATTGTGGGATGATGATGAAGAAAACCTTATCGGAACAGCTGCCGTAGGTAAATTCGAAAGCACCTTGACAAGCTACGATATTTTAGATGCCGACGGAAAATTCGATGAAGCTGCAAATATTGCAAAAGCTCAAGAACTTCTTGATATGGCAGCCAAGAGAACCGACGGAGATTATGCAAAACTTACAGGTAATGCAAAATCAGGTTATCTCTGGGAAGGTAAACCTCTTGAAATCAAGATTACTTACACACCTTTCTGGTCCGATACATATAACCTCATATTCAATGATGCCTATGTTTCAAAGCTCGGCTTTAAGATAAGTTTAACAGGTCTTGATTGGCCCGTGATGTACAGCCACTGGACAGGAGACACAAAAGAAGAAAGAACTTATCATGCTTTCGTTGGCGGTACAAGTTATACACTCAAAGCCAATCCCAAATCCGACTACGCAACAAAGCTTATTAAGTCTTGGGGTCAGCCCTCTATCAACAATGTAATGTTCTCAGGAGGTTCTTCTTATACCCCTGCAGAATGGGATCAGCTGCTTGATGACATCGAAAATGCACATCCCATAACCGGAAGAGATGAATACAGGAAAAACTGGAGAAAATTCATAATCACTATAAATAAAGAAGTTCCCGTTATCCCTGTTTACTCAAACAATTATTTTGACCTCTTTACGGATAAATTGGAAAACTTCCATACTACAGCTTTGTGGAACTGGGCAAGAGCTTTACCTGAAGCAAATTGGAAAAAATGATTAATCCAATACTGATTGTTTAACTCAATCATAAGACCTTTTGTTTAATTTAAGCGGAGGTCTTATTTTTTACCTAAAGGAGATTTTATGGCAAATAATAATGTAAGCGGTTCAAAATCGCTGGTTGAAATCCTTTTTCCATATGTCCGGTATATATTCAAGCGTTTAGTATCAATAATTCCGGTATTAATAATCATGTCGGTTGCTATCTATATACTCATCAACCTGATGCCTGGAGATCCCATACTGGCAATGCTTGATCCCGAAAAGACCAAGGCTATGACACCGGAAGAAAGAGCCCTATATATTGAAAATATGAGAAAATTTTTAGGATATGATAAGG
>CAJPPE010000100.1 GCA_905372345.1 uncultured Treponema sp.
AGGCTGCCGACCGAAGCGGAATGGGAATACGCAGCCCGCTGGCAGGGAAGCGATAAAACAAATGCGGTGCAATACGGAGACGTATGGCTTACCAAGCTGAACAGTGCAAGCGGAGCAAAAGATAAGTGGGATACGGATGAAACAGGCTTGGTTGCATGGTATAGTGGTAATTCAGGCAGCAAAACTCATCCTGTAGGAAAAAGGAGAGCGAATGCTCTTGGCTTATATGATATGTCGGGAAATGTTTGGGAATGGTGTTTTGACTGGTATGGCAGCATAGGAGTAGGAGAGGTTATCGACCCTCAGGGGGCCGCGTCGGGTACTTACCGCGTCTTTCGTGGCGGTGGTTGGGGCGACTACGCGTACGACTGCGCTGTGGGCTTGCGGATCCACGGCAGTCCTGTCTTCAGGGTCAACTTTCTTGGCTTCCGCCTGGCTTGGCGCCCTTGAGTTCACGCATTTGTGCGTAGGCGGGTAAGCAGTGGAGGGCGCAGCGTAAGCAGCCCGTAACGGCGCACCTGCCAAAGCACAAATGCGTAGATGCGGTGCAGTACATTTTTTGAAGCAAAGATGAAACTGCACTGAGTAGCCGCTTTAGCGGCTCGAAAATTTTTTGGCTAAAAAACGGTATGGATATTATTAGGGGCCGCGTCGGGTACTAACCGCGTCTTACGTGGCGGTAGTTGGAACAACAACGCGAACAACTGCACTGTAGGCAAACGGAACAACAACAGTCCTGACAACAGGAACAACAATCTTGGCTTCCGCCTGGCTTGGCGCCCTTGAGCTCACACAAATTGTGTGAACCATCCATATCGTGTACAGTAAGTACAAATAAAGAGTTCTCTCCTTATGTAAGTACCGTATCTTAAATAAAAGAATTAGGAAAGCTTAAGGAGAGTTTTTTTGAGGGAGATATGCAGTTTAAATTATTTATTGTTCCTATATCTAACTATTTAAAAACCATAGATGAAATGAATATTTTTTTGCGTTCTCATAAAATTATCACTCATACAAAAGAATTCGTTAATTCAGGGGAAAACAGTTTTTATTCCATACTTGTAGAATACCTTGATTCCCCGATTTCTGCAGCCGATAAGGGAAAATCATCGGTCGATTATAAAGACATCTTAAAGCCTGAAGAATTTGCTCTTTTTTCTTATCTAAGGGATGAACGGAAAAAACTTGCAGAACAAGCAGGTATACCGATTTATGCGGTATTAAACAACGCTCAACTTTCTCAAATTGCAGTCGAAAAACCTAAAAGCATATCAGAATTATCTAAAATTGAAGGAATCGGACAGGGAAAGTGCGAAAAATTCGGTGAAGCGTTTCTAAGAGCGATACAAGACTATGAAAAGAAAAGGCAATCTATATCACAAGATAACCGAATGGAATAATATTATCGCCGCTTTTTATAATGCTGCCCGTGGTAAGAGGTTAAAGCCGGATGTACTTTTATATGAAAAAAATCTTTATACGAACTTAAAAACATTACAAAACAATCTTATTAATCAAACCGTCTTACTCGGCAATTATCGGTTCTTCAAAATATACGACCCCAAAGAAAGAATTATCTGTGCAGCTCCGTTTGATGAACGGGTACTTCATCATGCAATTATAAATATCACTGAATCTGTTTTTGAAAAATTCCAGATTTATGACAGCTATGCCTGCCGAAAAAATAAAGGAACACAAGCGGCTTTATTACGAGCCCTATATTTTTCACGCCGTTTTAAATATTTTTTAAAACTGGATATGAAAAAATACTTTGACTCCATCCCGCACAGCAAACTTAGCTTATTGTTAGCCTATAAGTTTAAGGACAAAGCCTTGCTGCATTTATTTGATCAGCTATTGGCTTCTTATTGCGTAACGGAAGGACGGGGGTTGCCGATCGGTAATTTGACCAGTCAATACTTTGCAAACTTTTATCTCGGAATTTTTGATCACTATGCAAAGGAGCGGATGAAGGTAAAAGGCTATGTCCGGTATATGGATGATGTACTGCTCTTTGCCGATACCATGCAGGAAATAAAAGATATGCTGCACACAGCCAAGTGCTTTTTGGAAGAGGAATTGCTTTTAACTTTAAAGGAAGAGACAATCGGGAAAGTAGAAAGCGGCGTTCCGTTTTTAGGGTTTTTACTCAAACCGAAAGGGATATATCTTTCGCAAAAGAAGAAAAAACGATTAAAGAAAAAAATAAAAGATTATGTTCATAAATTTAAAATAGCTTACTGGACTGAGGAAGAATTTGCTTTACACATTACACCCGTATTTGCCCATATTGCAATAAGCCGTTGCAGGGCTTACTGTAACAAATACCTTTTAACTTGATTATCATAACCGCTAAATTCCCAATTTAAGAAGCTCAAACCGCGACTTTAGCATCCTTTAGTACTTCCCTTTCTTTGCATTATCATCTTTTCTTTTAGAACAGTTCATTTTGAATTTAAAAAATTAAAATCTATTGAATTTGCCGTAGCTGAATATGAAAATGATCTGAGTAAATTTTTGGAAAAACACCGGGTTCTTAGGGGCTCCGCCCCTAAGCGGTTCTTTTGAAGATAGGAGGGGTCATAGGGGAGGGTAACAACCAACGCAGTTTCAAGGTAAAGAAACTTTTATCCGAATTTTTTAATGCCGGTTATTCTTATGCGGGAATAACCGGCGTTTTTTATATGGGAACCGCTAATACCGCAATATTTTGTAAATTTTCTACCACGATTTTTCAAAAACTCTTGACCATTTTTTTTTCTATTAGTATCTTCTTATAAGATATAGAGATAGTTGGAGTTCAAATGAGCAAAAATCATGAAAAGCAGGCCGATAAAAAACAGGCGGAGAAAGAAGACCTTGAAAAGGCCGCTCAGCCGAAAGATGAGTCTGCGGTGAAAGATGAAAAAGGAGCCGGATGCGGTTGCGAAGCTCCAAAAGAAACCTCGCAAGAAGAAAAACCTGAAAAAAATGATGATGTGTTAAGTCCTGAAAAGCGGATAGAAGAGCTTGAAACTATTTGCAGGGACTGGCAGGATCAGTATTTACGAAAGGCTGCGGATTTTGAAAATTACCGCAAACGCATGATTAGGGAAAAGCAGGAAGCAATAGACTATGCAAACAGCAATCTTCTTTTGGATCTCGTACAGGTGCTCGATGATTTTGACAGGGCTATTGATGCCGGCAAAACTCAAGGCGGAGAGGCCTCAAACAATGCCTTTGTTGAAGGCGTTGTGATGATAAAGAACCAGATGGTTTCTATGTTGAGCTCAAAGTACGGACTTAGCTATTATCCTGCAAAGGGAGAAGCCTTCGACCCCAATCTTCACGAAGCCGTTTCAATGATTCAGTCTCCCGATGTAAAAGAGGCTGTTGTAGGGGAAGAGCTTCAAAAAGGCTACAAGCTAAAAGAAAGAGTGATTCGTCACTCCAAGGTAATGGTACTAATGCCTGCCGAAAAGCAGGATGAAAAAAAGGCGGAAGAAAGCGAAGCCGCCGATAAAAAAAACGAAAATTAGGTTATAGGAGATATTGAAAATGGGAAAAATTATTGGAATTGACTTGGGAACAACAAACTCTTGTGTATCGGTAATGGAAGGCGGCGAGCCCGTCGTTATACCGAACTCTGAAGGCGGAAGAACGACTCCGTCCATTGTAGGCTTTACCTCAAAAGATGAAAGGGTTGTAGGCCAGCCTGCAAAAAACCAAATGATTACCAACCCCGAAAGAACCGTTTATTCGGTAAAGCGCTTTATAGGTCACCGATACAGCGAGCTCACCGACGAGTTAAAGCGTGTTCCCTACAAGATTGTACCTCAGGGAGAAGATGTACGAATCGACATTGACGGAAAACTTTACTCCACACAGGAAATTTCCGCCTTTACCCTGCAAAAAATGAAAAAGACCGCAGAGGACTATCTGGGCGAAAGCGTAACCGAAGCCGTTATAACAGTTCCGGCTTATTTTAATGATGCTCAAAGACAGGCAACAAAGGATGCCGGAAAGATTGCCGGCTTGGAAGTAAAGCGAATCATAAACGAACCGACAGCCGCTTCCTTGGCCTTCGGTTTTAACAAGGATTCTAAAAAAGAAAAAACAATCGCCGTATATGACCTTGGAGGAGGAACCTTCGATATTTCTATTCTTGAATTGGGTGACGGCGTTTTTGAAGTAAAATCGACAAACGGAGATACCCACCTAGGCGGTGACGATTTTGATAACAGAATAGTAAACTGGCTTGTTGACGAGTTTAAAAAAGATACGGGCATTGACCTATCTAAAGACAGAATGGCCTTACAGCGTTTACGCGAAGCCGCTGAAAAGGCAAAGATTGAACTTTCTTCGGTTGCAAATACGGAGGTAAACTTACCCTTTATTACAGCCGATGCAAACGGGCCTAAGCACTTACAAAAGAGCTTATCCAGGGCAAAGTTTGAGCAAATGACGGAAGACCTCTTTGAAAGAACAAAGGAGCCCTGCCGAAAAGCTTTAAAAGATGCGGGTATCACTCCCGATAAAATCGATGATATTCTTTTGGTTGGCGGTTCAACCCGAATGCCTAAAATTTTACAGATTATAAAGGAAATTTTCGGCAAAGAAGGTTCTAAGAGCGTAAACCCCGATGAAGCCGTAGCAATGGGTGCCGCTATTCAGGGCGGTATCTTGGGCGGAGATGTAAAAGATGTCCTTCTCTTGGATGTTACTCCTCTTTCTTTGGGTATCGAAACGATGGGCGGCGTATTTACACCCCTTATCAACCGAAACACTACGATTCCGACAAGGAAGAGTCAGGTTTTCTCTACAGCCGCTGACGGACAGACTGCCGTTTCTATCCATGTATTGCAGGGAGAACGCGGTATGGCCAGCCAAAACAGAACCCTCGGCAATTTTGACCTCGTAGGTATTCCTCCCGCACCGCGCGGAGTTCCGCAGATCGAAGTTACCTTCGATATTGACGCCAACGGTATTGTCCATGTTTCGGCAAAAGACCTCGGAACCGGAAAAGAACAGCATATCCGAATCGAAAGCTCAAGCGGCTTAAGCGAGAGCGAAATCGATAGAATGGTAAAAGAAGCTGAAGCCAATGCCGAAAACGATAAGCTTGAAAAAGAAAAGGTTGAAGCAAAAAATAATGCCGATTCGCTTATTTATCAAACCGAAAAAACTCTCAAAGAAATGGGAGATAAGATCGGTGCTGCCGATAAGCAAAACATTGAAACTGCAATAGCCGATTTAAGACAGGCTCTTAATTCCGATAATACGGCTGACATTAAGGCAAAGACCGAAAGCCTTCAGCAGGCAGCCTATAAGATTGCAGAAGAAATGTACAAGCAGCAGGGAGCTCAAGCAGGTGCCGATCCTAATGCCGGCAGTTCTCAGGGTGCCCAAGCGGGAACCGATTACGGTACTTCAGGTCCCAAAACCGGCACTGCCGATGATGTTGACTATGAAGTCGTAAATGATGATAATGATAAATAAATTTTAAAACTTAAAACGGCGGAGAAGAGGACATCTTTTCTCCGCCTAATGAATGGCCATCTAAAAACATCAGTTTTTAGATGGCTTCCTTAATCCTATTTGCGATGTTTTTCATAAGTCATTGTTATGTAAAGACTTATGAAAAACTCGTCGTTTATATCTAAAAATCCAACAAGGTTTTTAGATATAAACTAATTTTTACACTGGGAGTTTTTAGTGCCGGCATCTAAAAGAGACTATTATGAGGTTTTGGGCGTAGATAAAAAAGCCTCGAACGATGACATCAAAAAAGCATATCGAAAATTAGCAATCAAATACCATCCCGATAAAAACCAAGGGGATAAGGCTGCTGAAGAAAAATTTAAAGAAGCAACCGAAGCTTATGAAATTCTTATCGACGAAAAAAAGCGCAGCATGTATGACCAATTCGGCCATGCAGGTGTAGACGGAATGTCGGGCGGCGGAGGCTATGATCCTTCCGCCTTTCAAGGTTTTGAAGACATTTTCGGTGGAAGCTTTTCGGATATTTTTGAAAATTTATTCGGCGGAGGCTTTGCCCGTGCTTCAGGTTTCGGCGGCCGTCATGCAGGCCCTATTCGCGGTTCCAATCTGCGTTATGATCTTCAAATTTCTTTTGTTGATGCCGTTTACGGTAAAAAAGCCGAGTTAAGCTATACCCGCAATGAAAAATGCTCCGAATGTCACGGAACAGGCAGCGAAAGCGGAAGCTCAAAAAAGATGTGTCCCGATTGTAAGGGTACCGGACAGGTGCGTCAAAGTACCGGTTTCTTTTCTATATCGAGGCCATGTCCTACCTGCGGCGGCGAAGGCTCCATAATCGAAAAACC
>CAJPPE010000101.1 GCA_905372345.1 uncultured Treponema sp.
GGCCTTGGTTTCCATTATCTATTTTTTGACCTTCCTCCTTGCCTGCGTAGAAATAAGCCTGCCCCTCCTTTTTAAATTATTTATCGATAAAATAAGAGAGGGAATAGGAGACGGCTCCTTTGCTATCTATCTTCTTTTATACATTTGCTGTTTACTGGCAGGAAACCTTTTAAATGTTTTTTGGTATCAATTATTGGACAAGGCCGGAGGGATAATTTTACTGCGGGTCCGCAATAAACTTTTTAAGAGCATCATAAGTGCTCCGTTTCAAAGGATAAGCAATACCGGAAGAGAAAAGATTAAAAATATTTTATTCAATGATACCATGAGTGTTTTTTCAAGTTTAACGCTTTTCGGAATCCGCATCTTTTCAAATCTTTTAATGCTTGCTCTATTTTTAATTTTTGTTTCAATCTTAAACCCCTCTTTGGGAGGTTTACTCCTTCTTATGGCCGGCGCAGGATTTTTGATTTCTTTACTGGCAAGAAAAACCATAAAAAAGAATTCTCAAAATGTAAACGCAGAATTAAAAAAAACTAATGCCCTTACAAATTCCTTTATAGATTCAATCGAACTGTTTAAGACAAACGATTTAAAAGGCTACATTGAAGAAAAACATAAAAAGATGCTTAAAAATTTTATCAAGCTTGCCCGCAAAAACGATTTTACCCAAGTCTTTTTAAAAAATATTTTAGCAAACATCAATATGGTTTTTACCCTCCTCGCCCTATCCTTGGTTATAGTTTTAGGTAAAAATACATCAACAGGCGACTTATTATTTTTATTTTTTATCTCAAACATGATCTTCTCTTTCAGTACTCAAACCGAGCAATTGATCTCGGCCTTTTATGCAAACCTTCCCGCATTTGAACACATTGAAGAAATACTACAACTTCACAAAAAAGACACGGAAGAAAAAACTTTCAAATGGGAAAGCTTACAATCTCTTTCGTTTGAAAATTTTTCCTTTGATTATAATCTCGATAATGATAAAAAAACAGAGAGCTCTCAAAGGACTGCTCCCCTATTAAATAATCTCAATATGACTTTTTATCCGGGGGATAGAGTAAGGGTCTGCGGTAAAAACGGAAGCGGAAAGACTGCTCTTTTAAAACTTTTAGCAGGTCTGCTTGAAACCTCAAGCGGCTCAATCCTCATCAACGGAAAAAACATCAAGGAATATTCATCTCAATTTAAAAAGAATAAAATCCTTTATATAAGTCAGGATGAGTTCATTTTAAATGAAACAATCGAAAAATATTTTGAAGTAATGAAAACAGGCCTTACGGCAGAAGAAATCTCCGCCTTTTTGCAGGCATGGGATTTTTCCGAAACAAAAAATGATGAAGACATTTTAAACTTTATCCTCGAAGACAATGCAAAAAATATTTCCGGGGGTATGAGAAAAAAACTCCTTGCCCTAAAACTTTTTGCCCGAACAAAGGAAGCCGATATAATACTCATAGACGAAATCGAAGCCGGAATGGATATTCAAACCATTAAACGCTACCGCAGCGAAAGAAACAAGCTTTTAGGCAATTCTCAAGCAAAGATAGTCTTTGAAATTGCCCACACCGAGGATGAAGACGATTTTTTTACCCGCCTTCTTAAAATCGAGTCAGGGAAAATATATTAAATTAGCCGCAATAAACTACCATACTGTTTTAACAGGATAATAAGGAATATTGCTATCTTTTGTAATAAGAATAAGATTTTCAATTATGGATTGAGAAATAATTAAACGATCAAAAACATTCCGGAGTTTTGTCAAAATCATCCGCCATGTAAAAGGAGCCTTTCAGACCACCAGGGGTTCTATGGACAACTTTCTTTTTATTAACATTATTCCTATATAACAAGAAATTAATATAATCAAAGACAGATTCTTGTTGCTCTATAGTCAAGTTATTCATTTTCTTTTCTAAGGAAGCATAAGACATAGTAAATCCCTCCAAATTAAGTTTAACATATTCTAATAAAAAATGCTATATAGCCGCCGCTTTTCAATTAAAAATAAAAAAAGCCCCCTTGCCTTAGAGGCTTGGGGGCTTTAGTTTAAAAAGCTAAATTAAAAAACGGTTTGCTCGGAAACAGGTGTTTCAAGAGCTTTTAATGCTTTTTCAACAAGGGAGCGGCGGAGTTTTTTCTCATCTGCGTCGTTCATTTTAGGATCACCGAGCGGGTGAGGAATAGCTACAGCCGGAACAATTCTGTTAGCACCAACAGTCTTTGAGATAGGAACAACAGTTGCAATATGTACTACCGGGAGGAATCTCTCGATTTCTTTAACCATCGTTGCACCGCAACGAGTACATGTGCCTCACGTGGAGGTAAGAATTACAGCCTGCACTCCGTCTTTTACAAGTTTTTGAACAAATTCTTCGGCAAATTTCTTTGCACGCTTAACGGCCGTACCGTTTCCTACCGTTGTATAGTACTTGTCATGAAGCTTTCCGATCTTTCCTTCTTTTTCGAGATCACGCAAAACATCTACCGGAAGAACTCGGTTAGGGTTTGCGTTACAATAGGTCGGGTCGTATCCGCCGTGAGCAGTTTCACTGTCTTTTGATGAAAGAGCTGCCATACCTGCGATTGAATATTCGCCGTAGTGTGAAGCGTTTGAAGCTTCAATGTGGTCGGGGTTACCCTTGGGTACAACACCGCCTGAAGTTACCAATGCAACCTTTGCCTTGGTAATATCCTTAACGGCAGGCTGAGGAGGTACTCTGTCGAATACGGGCATCGGATATTCGGTTACGAATTCTTCACCCTTAATCTTCTTGATGAGCATGTCAACAGCTCTCTTTGCACCTCTTTCTTCTGCAAAGTAGTTTTGGCGTACGCCTCTGGGTAAGAGACCTTCTTTTTCGGGGCAGCAAATTTTTTCGCCTGTCAAAAGTTTTTTAGCCAAAGCTCCGATAGCAGGAACAGCTTCTCTCATGCTTACAGCAGAGTTGCCTGTCTTGATTGTGTACATAAAGGCTTTAAATACATCATAACCGGGGTTTTCTTCATAGAGACCCGAAACAGCGGGGATACCGAGCTCAAAGGCAACCTTTGCTGCGTTACCGCAAGCCATACCGTATCGTCCGGCGTTAAATCCGGGACCGGCAATAAGAAGGTCTGCTTTTGTTTCTGTAAGAACTTTTTTGACAAATGCAATAGCTTCTTCTTCGTGCTCATTAAAAAAGTTATCACCGCAGATAATGGTCTTGACGATCTTTCCTGCATCTCCTAAAGCACCTTGAATTCCGGTACCGGGACCTGCTGTTCCGTCAATAACCTCCGGTTTGTAGTCAGCCATGTCTTCTCCGCCCTTTCCGGCAAAGAACTGATTGATATAATGAACAATTACTTTACTCATAGCTTAACTCCTTATAGTCCTCTTGCGCTAAGATTCCAGAATCCGAGCTCGTTTGTAGCACCGGTAATAACCTGAATTTCAGCTTCGATTGTTCCGTCGGCATGTAAACTTCCGTCCCAAGCACCTGCAATAACATTTGCCTGTTTTACATCTCCGATGATGGTCTTCATCGGGGGAAGTTTTACAACAGCGTTTGCGTTTCCGTTAGAAACTACAGCATTTCCTAAGGGGTTCGAGTCAGCAAGAGACTGACTTGCACCGTCTTGACCGGCATATTCGTCGGTTACGAGAACGGTCTTGATACCCATTTCTTCGATCTTGCGGCAGTTCATGATCAAGTCGGCATCGGGGTTTCCGAAACCTTCTTCAGAAACTATAACTGCATCGCAGCCAAGCATCTGAGCCAACTTTGCTGAAAGGTTAGAAGATCTTTCCTTGTCTGCAAGAGTAACGTTTTCGTTTGTAACAATTACACCCATGAAGTTGATGTCTTTTCCGTGTCTCTTATAGAGTTCATGGATAATGGGACTGTTCTGGTGAACATAGGTCGGGTTTTTATCGCATGCAGAAACGCAGTTACCGCTTACGATTGCACCGTCCATAACTTCTGTGGGGTACATCATAGTGGGAAGAATCTGCTTTACATCAATACCGTAGTAGTAGGTATCGTGTAAAAGTCCCTGACTCTGGAGCATGTAAACATAGCCTACCTTAGGAAGGTTGGGATATTGTTTAGCCTGCTCTACGAAGGGAAGTGTTTCGTAGGTTTCTACAGAAGCGGGTTTTACGTTTTTAGCAGCTTCTCCGAGATATCGGGCTGTTTTTAAGCCCATAAGGCGTAAAGCCTTTTCTTTAATAGCACGGGTAACATCGTCTTGGATTTTGCAATCAACAACGAGGTTTACGGTCTTTGAGAAGGGTGTATATTCAGCACCCGGGCCGCTCATGTCGATGATACCTTCCTGGAAACCTACAACGGTTCCGGTTGTAACTACAGCAGCACCCTTCAATACGTGGGTTTTACCTGCTCCAACAACAGCCTCTTCACCGGTAAAGAAACCGGGGAAGCAAACGCCGCTGCCTTCTACCTTGCATCTGGGTTCAAGAACATCTTTTACAGGGATAATTCGGGTGTTGTCGCCGGGCTTTGCAATGTGCAATTCAACGCCGGTTACAAGCGGATCTTCCTTGATAAGAGCCTCAAGTTCAGCTTTGTTTACTTCAAGGCATGTTCCGTTAACGGCAGTTTTGTTTCCAAATTTCATGTCGTTAATGGGTATAATACCTAATTCAAGTTTCACTTTTGACCTCCTATTATTTTTAGTCAATAGATTGATTACTTTGGCTTCCATTATAACAGGAATTAGGTATATAGTCAATTCTAAAATTTGAATTTATGAGTATAAAATGAGTAAAATTTTATCGTTTTGAGTATTTGCAGCCGCAGTAGTCCTGCCTGTAAAGGCCGTATTTTTTACTTAAATTTATAGAATCAAGATAGCCGTTCCGTTTTTTAAAATCGCTTGGAAGCCATTTACAAGTTTCATTTTCAAGGGAAAGACCTATATTATTAAGTTTTTCAGCATTTTTTAATGGACTTACCGAAAGAGTTGAGGTAAAAAAGTCAAAACCGTCCTTTTTAGCACTTTCGGAAGTTTTTTTTAGCCGCAAAAGGTAACAACGCATACAGCGCTCTCCCCCTTCGGGACAATCTTCCAGCCCTTGAGAAATCTCATAGAATTCTTGCGGGTTATAGACCTCTTTGATTATTTCTATCTTGTGAGATGATAGATTTTCTTCATTGTATATGGAAATAATATGCTTTTGTTCTTCGGCTCTTTTTGTGTATTCTTCATCAGTGTCTATATTAGGATTATAATAGAAAACAGTAAGCTTAAAAAAAGGAGCGAGTTTTAAGATAACGGAAGAACTGCAAGGGGCACAGCAGGAATGGAGCAATAAGGTCTTATTATTTGAACCTAAATTTTTTATCGTCTCCTGCATCAGCCTGTCATAGTTTATTTTTTGAGCCATCATTGCGGAATAAGGGTTTTAACTCTTTTAGAAATCTTATCGACATATGTCGGAAGGTCTGTAATTTCCGTTCGAGGGAACCTAAAGCCTATAGCACCGGGATGGCCTCCTCCGTCCGTAATACCGAATTCGCTTAAAATGGGTCGTACATCAATACCTTTTACAGCACCTGAAGCCCTTATTCTAAGCTGAATTTTATCTGATATTTCAGCAGGATCAAAGTATGCCGAAATACCCACACCATGAGCTTCTTCGGCTATCTTATCTGTAGCACGCTTTATAACACCCAAAAACTGATTATAATCAATTCCCGAACTTAAAGCATTGGACAGTTTTTCATCTAAGATTATAACACCGACATGTCCATCATAAAATGCGTTTTTCATTACCGACTCATAAAGTCTTGCATCTTCATCTGAAAGTTTTTCCATTACATCCACAATTTCATTGACGGAGCTTATATTTCTCGATCCCTCATTAAATTCTTTGCTGAGTATACTATTAAACTTCCTTAAAAAATAATCATAAAATACCTTATCTCGCTCTTTAAAAAGATAATTTCCCATCTTTGCATCACCTATCATGCCTGTGAGCATAGCAAGAACTATGTTGCGGGAATATAACTCATTTATGCCGTATTTTTTAAGAATTTCAGGTTTATTTTCAAGCTTTAAGCACATTTGTCCTATTATCTCGCAAGTGCTTGAAGCCCTCAAAGTAAGTCTATAATCTTCATCCCCAGAATAATCCGCATCCGCTGCAAAATGATGATCTATCTCAACCTTAGGAAGTCTTTTATCCTTTAAAAAAACCTTAATATCATCATTTAAGGCTATCATATCGGGCTTAGGGGTATCCAAAATCACAACAACATTGGGATTTATAGTTTCAGTCAAATTTTTAACAAAAAAAGAAATAGAATTATAT
>CAJPPE010000102.1 GCA_905372345.1 uncultured Treponema sp.
ACGGCATATACCGAAACTTTATCGGCGAGCGTCGCGAAGCTGCAAGCTGGAAGGTACATAAATAATTTATAAAGACCTCTAAAGATCGTTTCCTTATGGGCTTAGAGAGTCAGTAATCCGATTGGCTTGCGGTTTTTAGAGGTTCCAATAGTATAAGCCAAGATTTTTCAAACGAACCTTTTAAACCAAGTATCCAAAAAATTTATTTGTTCTTCAGTATGAAACCAATGCTCTCCCTCATCAAAAACCGTTAAGTCCGCATGTATTTTATTCGCAAAATTCGTCATTGTTTCTAAAGAAGTCATATCGTCTTTTTTACCGTAAAGAATACCGGTAGGAATGTTCCATGCTATAGGATTTTTTCTGACAAAAGAAAGGTATTCCCACGATAAGGGTTCTCCGAACTGAATGTTGATGACTTTTTTTAGTCTAAGTTCTTCTTCGGATATCTTTGCCCGTTTCATCATGTGTAAAATGATATTTTTCATATCGACAATGGGGGAAACAAACAGTGCTTTTTTGATCGGTTTTTCCGATAAGGACAACATAGAAAAGTAAGCCCCTATACTGTTTGCAATTAATAAGATTCCATTATAATTTGGAATAATGGAATCAAAATAGTTTTGAAATTCTTCACATGCCTGCCAAGGTAATTCCGATTTATAATCAAACCCTAAAACCTCATAATCGTCATTAAAAAACTTTTTATAGTAAAGCGCTTCGTCAGCAGAACCGCCTTTTCCGTGTATATATACAACTGCATTTTTCATATACAACCCCTCTATATTATAAATGAAATTATACATTACATCCGATAATTTTTTGCGGCTTATAGCAGCATAATCGGTTATCTCCGTCTTTCCTAAAAATCCCCAGTGTTTCGATGTGGTGGGTTTGAGGATAAAAATCGAATAGAAAATGTTTTTCTAATTTGTAGCCGGATACAAGAAGGCTTGCCGTGTCGCGGGCGAATGTTACGGGGTCGCAGGAGATATAAAAAATCTGACGGGTCCCGCTTGAGCAAAGCCAAGACAGGGCTTCTTTATCTATGCCGCTCCTCGGAGGGTCTATAAATACCGTATCGAATTTCAATTTTGATTCTTTTGTTTTTGTCCAATTTTTTCCGTCCAAGGCATGATAAAAAATTTTAGGAAAACCGTTTTCTTTTTTTTCTCTGACAATTCCGCTTGATGAGCTATTCCAGTTTATCGAAAAATTTTCTTGAGCATAGGCGAGAGCGTGTTTATTATGTTCTACAAGGTGAATCTCTTTTGCCTGATCATAAGCAAAGAGAGAAAATGTTCCCACACCTGAATAAAAGTCCAAAACAGAATTTGAAATTTCTGCGTATTCAAAAATCGTGTTTATCAGTTTTTCGGTCATTTCCAAATTAGATTGAAAAAAGCCCAAGGGATTAAATTTAATCCTTTTTCCTGCAAGCCTTACCTCACAGTCTTTTGCATTATCTTGGGTAAAAATTTTTTCTCCGTCCGAAAAAATATGGATTCTAGAATTCGGAGCATATGCTTTTAAATTCGATTTTAAAAGATTTCTTATTGCGGATATTGCAATAGGGCAATCCTTTATCTTTACCGAACCGGAATTTTTATTTTCTTTTAAAGAAAGAGAGCCGTCCTCGTCAATGTAAAACTGAAAGCGGGCTCTATAATCCCAGTCCGGGCCGCTTAAAAAAATACTTTTTTCAAAAAAATTCTTTTCAAGAGCCGGCTTATTAAAAACAGCTTTTTCCTTATTTAAACTCAAGGCTCTATCGAGGGCTTCAAGGGCCATGCTTTTTCTTAAAAAATGCTGGTATTCATCATCGGCTGTTTGAAGGTTACAGCCCCCGCAAGTATAAAAGTAAGGGCACCTAGGTTCTACCCTGTGGGGCGAGGCTTCTAAAATTTTTTCGATTTTTCCCTCGGTATAATTTTTATGTTCTTTTACGATGGAAATTTCCAAAACCTCATCGGGAAGAGAATAGGGAACAAAAACGGTTTTGCCGTCTTTTAAAGAAGCTATACATGAAGCACCGAAAACCATCTTTTTTGTTTTTACGATTTCTTTTTGCATAATTTTAATCTTCTAATGAGTCTGACTATTTTGCAAAGGCGGAAGGTCGGGATGGAGTGCCCTTAAATTTTCGTAAAATCTGTCTTCAATCTTTATACCGTTTTTTGAAGTTGTTCCGAGTTTTCTGTCCTTTCGGATTGAGCCGTGAAAATCGCTTCCGGCGGTTACGGGCATATCTAGGGATGCTGCCAGTTTTTCGAGCCTTTTACAATCATTGTATTTTGTTGAAGAATTCCAAGCTTCAAGCCCCACAAGACCCTGCCTCTTAAAATCGGCTATAACATCGGGAAGGGAAGACCAAGATAAATACAGGGACATGGGATGAGCCAAAACGGGAATCCCTCCTGCGGATTTTACGGCAGAAATTGCGGCAGCAAGGTCTGCATTTTCTTTTTCTTCAAAAAAAGGTCTTCCCTTTGCAAAATACTTATCAAAGGCTTCCTGATTTTTTTTGACCATTTTATGAGCCGCCATGTAGGCCGCAAAATGTGGCCGTCCCAAGCCCTTGTCGCCGCCTGCAAAATCTCTCACCTTTTCATAAGAAATATCAAAGCCGGCTTTTTTTAATTTTTCGGCCATCCTTTGATTTCTGTTTATCCTTTCATCCTGCAAATCCTGTAAGAGCATGTTAAGCTCATGGGAATCTTTCCGCAAATCAAGCCCCAATAAATGGAGCTCTCCGGGGCTCCATTTAACGCTTATTTCGACACCGCGTATAAAAATTATACCCTGTCTTTTAGCTTCTGCAGCAGCTTCGTCGAGTCCGCTTAAAATATCGTGATCGGTTAAGGCAAAGGCTGAAATACCCGCCTTTTTAACGGCGGCGGCAAGTTCCGCTGGGGTAAAGGTGCCGTCCGATGCCGTTGAATGAGTGTGTAAATCCACCATAGAAAAAGATTATATCAAAAAAACCAAAGAAGGGCTAGGTTTTTCTTAAAAAATATGCTAGAATATTAGAACACAAGTTTTATATTTGGGAGGCCGTAATGCCTAAGGCTATTAATTACAAGGCAAATTCAGTAGTTTATTTCTCGGGAGACTTTGATGAACGTGTCTTTCTTTTGAACACGGGCAGTATAGCTCTTACATCCATAGACATTGAGAGCGGGGAACAGGTTACCGACTATATAAAGACCGGAGAATTTTTTGGGGTAAAGTCCGCATTGGGCAACTATCCAAGAGAAGAGAGTGCTATGGTTCTGACCGATTCCATAGTTTATTCTTTTTCAAGCAAGGAATTTGAAGCCTTTGCGCAGACGAATACCCGTATTATTTTGCAGATGATAAAAGTATTTTCCCGCCAGCTTAGATCCATTCATAAACAGTTAGCCTCTCTTTTGGACAGTGAAGAAGAAACAAACCCTGAAGAAGGGCTTTTTAATGTTATGAATGCCTTTTATTCCTCCCAACATTACCATGCAGCGGGACAAGTAGGAACAAGGTACAAAACTATTTATCCCAATGGAAAATACAGCACAGAAGTAGATCAGATTGTTAGAAGTACGGCGGAGGCTGCAGGCCGCTCTTTCGGCAATGCAGAAGGTAATAATAATGAGTCCTCTTTTGTTCAGCCTGAAAAACCGGCTACTGTTGATGACGGAACCTTTTATCTTGCATATAATAAGGCTGAAGACCTGTTTGAAAAAGGAGAGTTTGAAGCTGCTTATAATCAATATCATGCTGTAATTGAAGCCGGGGCAGGAGATGAAATTACCGATAAGGCATATATAGGAGCGGGAAAAACTCTCCATGCACAAAAAGAATATGTGCGCTGTTTACAGCTTTTAACGGGCTTTATTTCCCAACATCCTAAGTCTTTAAAAATAGGAGATGCCCTTATGTATCTGGGTATGTGTTATATGGATATGGAAAGACCGGATAAGGCCATTGCCTTTTTTGATAAGGCCGCCCTCTTGTCAGGTGCCGATATAATCGGAAAAATTAGGGAACTTCAAAAAGAATGCAGCACTAGGCTGCAAGGAGCGTAAATTATGTCGGATCTTTTTTCTTCATTTTCAAGATTTGCAAAAAACTTTCCTAAGGGGTCTGTTATATTTGCAGAATTTGAACCTGGTTCATCATTCTATTTGATACAGTCGGGCCGTGTTCAGCTTATAAAGATTATAAACGGATTTGAAAAAAACCTTGACATATTGCAGCCAGGGGAAATTTTCGGAGAGATGGCCATTTTGGATAATTCTCCCCGTTCAGCCTCGGCCATCGCCTATGATGATGTAACGGCTCTCGAATTTAATAAAGAAAACTTTGAAATTTTGATGAAAGGAAATCCGGCCATTGCTATGAGGCTTTTAAAGACATTTGTAAGACGTATCTATGCACAAAGACGCAGGTTTATGATTTTAACTATTGAAGACAAACCCGCAAGAATAGCTGACGTTTTCTTAATGCTGGATGAAACCCAGACTAATCTTGACCGCACTACGGAGATGCGCTCCTTTGATACCACAATTGAAGAAGTTGCCCGCTGGGCAGGTCTTTCAAAAGAAGAAACTGAAGACAATATGCGGAAATTTATAGATCAGGGCAGAATTTCCGTCTATGATGATAGAATTATAGTACAAAACATGACCGACTTAACCCGTTATGTTAATACTCGCCGCTCAAAAGAGCAAAATCTATATGTATTATAAGGCAGGAACCTTGTGAATAATAAAAAAGATTATTATCTTCCTTTTTTGCTTACTGCAATAGTTATTATTGTAGACCAAGTTACTAAAATTTTAGTTGTAAAATATATGTCCGTGAATGAGGTAATTCCGGTGATAGGAGACCTTGTAAATTTGAGGTTTGTATACAATACCGGAGCGGCCTTTAGTCTTGGTGCCGGTTTTGGAGAAATTGCAAGAAAGATATTGTTGGTTTTTTTACCGTTTTTACTCTTGATAGCTCTTACCGTTGCATATCTAAAGTCCGTTGAATTGACAAAGGCTCAAAGATGGTTTATATGCGGAATACTGGGCGGAGGCTTCGGAAACCTCATAGACCGTTTTTTTAGATCTGAAGGTGTTGTAGACTTTATAGATATAAAATTTTTCGGTATTTTGGGAATGGAACGCTGGCCGACCTTTAACGCTGCCGATTCTTTTATTGTTTGCTGCGGAATAGGACTCGGAATAAATTTGATTTTACAGGGTATCAACCAAAAAAAAGAACAAGACAGCTAAATCGGAGCTTCTTATGTTAAAAAAATATATCTTTCTCTTATTTTTAGCCTTTTACATGCTTTTAGCTTTTTCGTGCCGGCTGGCAATAAAAGAATATTCTAAAACATGGCTATCTCTCGGAACCGTTTGCAGGGTGCGTATCCTGACTTCCGAGCCTAAAAAAAAGGCGGAAGAGGTTTTGGAAAAGGTATATGCCGAGCTGACAAAACTTGATTCAATCTTTAATGCAAACACCGATAAGGTTTCTGCAGAAAATAATAATCTAAAAGGGCTGACTACTGTAAACGAGTCGGAACTTGAGCGCTTAAACAAAGAGGCAGGTCTTTCTCCATTAAAGGTTTCCCCCGAATTGTACGAGCTTTTGCAAATTTCCCTTATGATAGCGGAGCTTACCGATGGAGCTTTTAATCCGGCTATAGGCCCCTTGGTAAAACTTTGGAATATAGGCTTTGAAAATGAGGCTGTTCCTTCGCCTGAGGACATTAAAGGGATTCTACCGCTTTTAGACTATAAAAATATAATCCTAAGTGAGGGGAACAAGGTCTTTTTGCAAAAAAAAGGTATGAGGCTGGACCTTGGAGGGATTGCAAAAGGCTATTCCGCCGATAAGATTGCAAAAATACTTTTAGAGCATGGCATAAAAGATTTTTTAATAGACCTTGGCGGAAATATCCTAGCCGCAGGTAAAAACCCGTTAGGAAAAACTTGGAAGACTGCCTTAAGGAATCCGGTAATAGGGAAACAAAATCCTGTTATAAGTATGGAGCTTAAAGATGCTTCACTTGTAACATCTGGCAACTATGAAAGATTTATAGAAAAAGACGGGATAATTTATCATCATATCTTCGATTCAAAGACGGGTGATCCTGTACAAAATAACTTAAATGCTTCTTCCATTGTAAGTGAAAGCTCTACCCTTGCCGATTCTCTTTCTACATCAAGCTATGTTTTGGGAGAAGAAAAAACAAGGGCACTTTTACAAAGATTGATAACGGTGGATTTTCCTTTTATCGGCAGGCCCAAAATGCCCGCCTGTTTTTTATTTTATAAGGATAATTC
>CAJPPE010000103.1 GCA_905372345.1 uncultured Treponema sp.
AAAATATTTTTCTCTCTTACGCTGCAGGCGGTTCATCATCACCTGCAACATAAAAGCTTTGATTTATACATTGCCTTGTTTCAAAAACAAGGTTCCGAACATCCCTTAAGCGGTCTTCAGCATTGCCGTTTAATATACCGCTTATCGCAGCCTTTTCAATTTCTGTGAGCTTCTCCTGTAAAAGCTCGTATGAATTTTTAGTAGTCTTAATCATCTTTACCCTCCCTGTGATTATTTTATTTTTGTTCGCTTAACAAGGCTTTTGCTTTATTAAGTGTTTCCAAACTGACAAGCTGTGTCGCCGTATTTGTGTTTTTGGGAAAGTACGGCATAATTTCTGGTAATGTTTCAGAAAGCTGTTTGTCGGTGATACACGAAAGCAGTACAGCTTTTATCGTTTCTTTTTCTTCGATGAATTTTTCCAAAACATTCGTAATGTTTTCTAATGATGATTTTACAAGTGCTTTGGTTTCTTTATTTATATCATCAAAATAAAGACGGTTTTTAGCAGGATATTTTGTTTGTATATGAATACAATGCAATGACTTGGCATTTTTAAAAAAAAGCGACGAATAAAGGTCTTCAAGTTTTTTCCTTTCACCGTAAAAAGAATTGATATATACATCTTCGTAAAAGTCGATGTACTTTTCAAATTCTTTTGCTTTTTCAAAATCAAATTTTGAAAATAATTTTTTTACTGCCTCCGTTACTGCATTTTCAAATTCCATATTCAATGTATTAATTACCGCGTGGTATTTTTTTGTGCAGTAAGCTTCAATAATTTTATCCCTGATCCCTTGTGTTAATTTCATTTTATACCTCCCTTACTATTCGTTATAAACAGGTGTTGAAATACCCATTTTTTCGTACTTTTCTATCTTTTCAAAATACAATTCCAACGCTATCTGAACATTTCTAAAAAGCTCGTTGTATTCTGTTTCCGGAAACCCTTGAGGCGGAGTCGCATAAAGTTGAGCTACAGGCATACTCATTCCTGAACGGTCTATCATCCATATACGCCCATTTTTGCCGATAGTTTCTATTCTGTAATTTTCTAACTTTGCCTTTGAAACGCATGGCATTTTAAATATTTGCTCAATATCAAAATCGATTTCTTCTTGCAGTGTTGCCGTTTCAAGTCTGCCCGGGATAGTTTCCTTTTTTTCTGCAATCAACCCCTTTACTCCCGATTCAATGTAAGCTTCAGTTTTACTCATACCCTCCAAAGCTTCAGGGTTATCCCTAAATTTGAAATATACTTTTAAATAGTTATTTGCTGTTGTTATTGAAAAAGGAAACAGATCTTTTACGGTTTGCCCCCACGGTCTTGCAGGATCTTTTTCTCGTATTACAACAAGAAGTTTGCCTATTTTAAATGCTTTTTCTGCTGCCTCTCTCATGGTTTTTAGAAAGATAGCATGTTCTTTATGTATTGTTTGTATGATTTCTACATCATATTCAGTTAATTTATATCTTGTAATTAACTCTTTTGTAATTTTATTTTTCATTATTTACCTCCTAAAAATAGTTTTTGCTGCCTCTTCTATAATGTCAAAATCAGGTTCCGTCAACTTATTCAAGGCCATAATGTTTTGCATTCTGCCTATTATCTTGGTAAAAAGCCTTACATCGTTTCCCGATTGTTTATAAATCTCAGATATAAGGTCATTACCGGCATCAGGCCAAACCGCTCTTGCAATTTTACGGGAATCTTTTACCGAAAGTCCGTCAAGCTGTAAATATACGCCTATTCTGCTTTCAAGCTGCCTGTGGTCATTCCGCAAATTCAAAATCTTACCTCTAAAGGCCGGTTTTCCTATAAGTACCAATCCTGAATTCCCTAGGTCGTAAACAAGTCTTCGGCTAAACTCTAAGGCATCATCTTTTAGGTAATCAGCTTCATCTAAAATCACCACCATTTTTTTATCTGCAAGAGTACTTGTAATAAGACCTATCAAAGCCTGTTGGTTCATTCTGTGAGCTTCGATTCCCAGTTGGCCGCCTATTTCTTGAAGTAAAATTTTACAGTTCATTCCTTTTACCACATTTACCAATACCGTCGTTCTCGGATTTTTTTCAAAATACCATTTTGCCGCTGTCGTTTTACCGCTTCCGGCATCTGCAATAATTAGAGCAATATCAACTTCCGCATGTGCCATTGTTATAGCATTTGTCATTTGTAACAAAGCATCTGTTTCAATGATAGGTACTTTTTTCAGTGCATTTGCTCTTTCAAGTATTCCTATCCATTTTAAAATAGCTGCTTCCAAAGCTTCATTGTCTCCTGTGTACTTTCCGTGCCGATAGTCCGATAAGGCAGAAGAAGAATAGCCTATATCTTTAGCTGCCCTGTTTTGACTAATCCCATACTTACTTATTGTAAGTTCCAACTTTTCTTTTACATCAACATTAACGCTCATACATAATCCTCCTCGTGTGCCGTTAAAATATTTTTCAACTTTCGTTTATTAGACTTTTTTAAAATTGTTTTTTCTTCTGCACCTGCTGCCTTAGGATAGCTTTCTGCTTCAATCTCTAACGGATCTTTCCATTCGGCAAAAGATTGATTTTGACTATACATATTCCCTGCAACTTCAATCATTGTAGAATATTCGGGAGCGGCCTCTACTTCTTTAGTTCCCATTTCAGCAAGCTGTTTTAAATTTTGCTTTCTAATGTGTCCTATTCTTTCAAGGGTTTCCGTTAACCGTTCACTTTCAAGTGTTGCATCAGCTATTGCTCTGCAAATAACTTGTCCGTGCGGTGTACAAACTACTACCTCATCGTCTTTATGAAGCCATTGACGGACAATCACATCTCTTCCGTTCCATTCAAATAATGACTGATGGTAATATTTGCGTTTACCTATTTCCACCTGACTTTTTCTTACCCGTCTTTTTTCAGGTCGAGTAAGAGCTAATGCAAGCGTTTCATCATCAACTATTTTTTTAGCTTCATAGTTTTCTTCAAACACAAGACTTCTAGTCTTTCCGTTCATCCCCTTACCCTCGGAAGGAAGCACATCATTTATATAATTGACAATACAATCCAAAGCATGAACGAACCAATCCCAGTCGGGAAAATCCTCTCTTTTTGCTTTTTTATTTATAGCCCTATAATAAGTTTGCACCTCTTCAGGACGGCTTGTTGTATCATGTCCTATATATGTTCCTGACGGCTTAGAAAGATAGTCTGCAAATATACCGAATGTCCTTTCAAGTCTTCCTTTTGACTGGCCTCTATATACATCAGTAAATTGAATGCGTGTTCCAAGCATTGGTAAAGAACCTTGTATATGAATGATTTCTTCTTCCGAAAGTCCTGATGGAAGATAGATTTCAAAACTTTCATCATAACCGTTTAATAGTTTTGAACGGTAATCCTTTCCGTTGTCAAAAAGAGCAAGATCAGGAATCCCATAGTTCATTACCATCATGTAATAAGCGGCAAGAATTGAAAGACTTGAAGGTGCTATACTCGGACACCAACCTACAATCTTTCCGCTTCTAAAATCTTGAAATACAGTAATCCAAGGACGCACCAGTTTTCCCTTGTATTTAATAACAAGGTCTAAACAGTGATGGTCGGATACCACTTTTTCCATAGACTTATATCTGAGATAGTTCTGCTCCACATAAGGCTGATGTAAACTTTCGGCTTTTGTAATTCCAAGCCTCTTATAATCTCTAAGAGGAATAGGCAGGCTCTGTAAATATCTTACTGCTGTCGTATAAGAACATAACGAGTCGGGGAAATTAACCTTCATCATCTTAAAAGCATAAGCCATTGTAGGCTGACTTTCTTTTAGCCAGAAACTTTCAAGATAATACCTTTCTATATCTAAAAGGCTTTCCCCTGCGCCTTTCCGTGTAAGACCGTATTGCCGTACCAATCCTGAACAACCCTGCTTTTTAAAAGCTGAAAGCCATCTGTAAAAAGCTCTAACTGAAATACTTCCAAGCATTGAATAAATGGCAGGATATGCACCGTTGTTGTAATTTGCAATAAAGTCTGTAGTGTTTATTCCGGAAGCCTTTGCCTTGTTTGCTTCCCAAATTAAAGCACTTTTAAAACTTGCCATTTGTCTTTCATCATCAGAAACTTGTTTATAAAGACTATTGTCTTTTTCCTGTATTTGAACAGGAGCTGAACTGACCTTTTTAATCTCAAAAAGTCTTCTTCTTACATCTATAGGCAATGTTTCTTCATTAAACACTTTTCCTCTGCTGTCTTTTTTTAAAAGCCAACCTTCGGCCTTCGCTTTTTCCAAAACCCCCTTACGGCTAAGCCCCAAGGCTTCGGCTAAAGCTTTTGTGCTAACATATCCCATCAAGCCGCTCCTTTTCTTTTTGCCTGTGCATCATGCATAGCAATGAGTTCTTTTGTTGTCCGCAAAATAAAAAGCTCTTCCCTTTTCATTCCAAAAAAAGCTGCTATTCTTTCTTCTATTCCTCTGCTTATCCGTGTTCCGTTTATTATTTCAGTTAAAACTGTATAATTGATTCTTAGTTTTCGAGCTAAATCGACAGTACTTTTTATTTGTGAATTATCCATAACCTTTTGAACATGCCGTTTCCTTTCCAAATCAAAAGGATAAGGGCGTCTAAACCTAACAAGTCCGTCCTGCGTAATCCTATACATACCAATCTCCTCTTAAAATAAATTTTGCTGTTTTTTTAAGCTTAAATAAAAGCTCTTGCATAATTTCTTGTTTTCTGTTATAATCTCTATATCTGTTAGGGCTTTGTGCCCTATTACTTGTTTGTCAAGCCGTGCAGCCTCAACTCCGCACGGCTTCTTTTTTATCTGTTCGTTCATTTTTTTATTCATCCAGCTCCTTTCCTGTTTCTGCATCCAAAAACCTCATATAATAAATATCTTCTTTTGAAGCACCGGCACTTTTTAAGAATTCTATAGCTCTTTCCTTGCTCTCAAATTCTTTCTCCGTTCCGTCCTCATTCAAAAGATACTCCAAAGGGTTTAATCCTATACCCTCTTGATGTCTTGCTACAATAATCATTTCTTGTCTTTCTCCTTTTTATTTTTTATACAGTTTTAATTTCATAACGATTATCAATTTCTTTTATCCAATCAGGATAAATAGGATTACTCCAATCCCCGCACTCAGCAATATACTGTCGTAATTTTTTTGATAACTCAACATCAGGAATCTTAGCCCCGCCGATATTTAACCGTCTTTGCGCATACTGCAAATCGACATTCAGTTTTTGATGGAAAACACTTGCTTCCGAGTAGCTGCCGAATACATAAAGCCAAGCTAAAAGTTTACAACAAAAATCATCTGATATAATTTTTATTCCGCATTCTAAAGCAGTATCTAATAATGCTCTATAAAACCCTTGATCGTTTATTTTGTGCTCTTCTGTCATCGTTTTACTTTTTTTCCTTTACTCTATTATGAGTTTTGACTAGGAGTTTATGCCCGTGTTCTCTATATAACGTGTTTAAGTCTTTGTTTATGAATATTGTGTCATAAACTCTTTGATACGGATATTCAGAAAATTCTTTGTGTATTTCAGGAATTGGCAAATCCTTTTTTATCATTACAATTATTTTTTCTTTTTGCTCTCTTGTTAGACTTATAGGATCTGCACGGTATCCTGCCCACAACACAAACTGTTCTCTTCGTTTTTGTTTTGTTCTTTCACACGATTTTATAGTCCGCTCTTCCGTTATCTTCCCCCATTCTACAAGCCTCATCGTAACAGTTACTCTGTTAAGTCCTAAATTTTTAGCAATGCGGGATATAGATACGCCTAAATCATATTGCATTATTATATCTTCTTTTTTATCAAATCCTGCTAATGATTCTTCGGGGTTTTCTTTGCCATAAGGACGGCCTAATAAAACACCTCGCTGCACCCTCCGAACTAAACCTTCTTTTGTTCGGGCCTGTATCATTTTCCTTTCAATTTCTGCACTAAGACCAAATGCAAATGCAAGGACTTTTGATTGTACATCATCACCTAAAACATAGTTGTCTTTTACTGTATAAACGACACAGCCTTCTTTCATACAATGATTAAGGATTTCCATGACCATAAGTAAATCACGCCCCAGTCTTGATATTTCTGCGGCTATCAACTTATCGCCTTTTTTTAGTTTTGCAAGCAATGAGCCTAAATGTCTTTTAGCAGGATCTTTCGCTCCTGAAACACCATTGTCGGTTATATACTCATCAATAATCCAACCTTATTTAAGTTAAAGGAGTATTTAAATGGATAATGTCTACATCGCATTGATATCCTCTATTGTCCCAATAATAGTT
>CAJPPE010000104.1 GCA_905372345.1 uncultured Treponema sp.
GTTCTATATTTTAACATTTTTGATTTTTTTTGCCTTGCATATTTTTTATTTATATGATAAAATGTAGGAGTTGTTTTGTAAATTTTTACAAAACGGCTTTTAAACTTAGGATATGTGCTTTATTATACAGTATTTGGAGTTATGATATGACTAAAACAAAAGGAAAAGTAGTCGGTATTAACGGTAACATGATAAGCGTTGCTTTTGAAGGCTTGGTTACCCTTAACGAGGTAGGCTATGTTGAGGTTGGTTCAAAAAAACTAAAAAGCGAGGTAATCCGTATTCGGGGAGAAGTAGCTCAGCTTCAAGTATTTGAAATTACAAAGGGAATAAAGGTCGGTGACCCCGTCGAGTTTACCGAAGATCTTCTTTCGGTAGAGTTAGGCCCAGGTCTTTTAGGTCAAGTTTATGACGGACTGCAAAATCCCTTGCCTGAGCTTGCAGAACAAGCCGGTTACTTTTTAGAAAGAGGTATCTACTTAAACGCTCTTTCCCGAACGGCAAAATGGCACTTTACTCCATCTGCTAAAGAAGGAGATACCCTTAAGCGTGCAGACTTGCTGGGAACCGTACCTGAAGGCAGTTTTACCCACCGCATCATGATTCCTTTTAACATGTATGGAACTTATAAATTAAAATCTATAAAATCTGAAGGCGATTATACCGTAGATGATACAATAGCCGAGGTTACGGACGAAAGAGGAAACGTAATACCTCTTACCATGAGTTTTAAGTGGCCTGTAAAACGTGCAATCGACTGTTATGCAGAGCGCTTAAAGCCGACGGAAACCTTGGTTACAAAGATGAGAACAATGGATACATTTTTCCCTGTTGCAAAGGGCGGAACCTATTGTATTCCCGGCCCCTTCGGTGCAGGAAAAACCGTTTTGCAGCATGCTACCAGCCGAAATGCCGATGTCGACATCGTTATTATTGCAGCCTGCGGTGAGCGTGCCGGTGAAGTTGTAGAAACTCTTACCGAATTCCCTGAGCTTAAAGACCCCAAAACGGGCCGAACCCTCATGGAGCGAACGATAATTATCTGTAACACGTCTTCAATGCCCGTTGCTGCCCGTGAAGCTTCGGTTTATACAGGCGTAACTCTTGCAGAATACTACCGCCAAATGGGCTTGGACGTTCTTCTTCTTGCAGACTCTACCAGCCGATGGGCTCAAGCTCTTCGAGAGATGTCGGGGCGCTTGGAAGAAATCCCCGGTGAAGAAGCATTCCCTGCCTATCTTGAATCCTACATTGCCGCCTTCTACGAAAGAGCCGGTATTGTCCGCCTAAGCGACGGTTCAAAGGGTTCCGTTACAATCGGAGGAACCGTATCTCCTGCTGGCGGTAACTTTGAAGAGCCCGTAACTCAGGCCACGCTAAAGGTAGTAGGAGCCTTCCACGGTCTTTCACGAGAAAGGTCCGATGCCCGAAAGTATCCGGCAATTCACCCCCTCGATTCTTGGTCAAAATATCCCAGCGTTCTTCCGTTAGAACAAGTTAAATACGGAAGAAGCTTTTTACGCCGAGGAACCGAGGTCGAACAGATGATGAAGGTTGTAGGTGAAGAAGGAACAAGTATCGAAGACTTTATCGTTTACTTAAAAGGCGACTTACTCGATGCCGTTTACTTGCAGCAAAACTCCTTTGATAAGGTAGATGATGCAGTTTCGGTTGAGCGCCAGCAGCACATATATAATATTTTGGTTGAAATTTTAGGCACTTCATTTAAATTTGTTTCAAAGGATGAAGCCCGCTCTTATTTCAGCAAACTTAAACTTATGTTCATCGACTATAACTACTCGCCTTGGGGCTCGGATGCATTTAAATCCCATGAAGACGGAATTAAAAAGCACATCGCCGAAAAAGCGGATAGCTTAGATGAGAGTGCAAAAAAATTATTGAAGCAGGCGGTGTAAGATGAAAAAGGTATATAGTAAAATAGAATCGATTAACGGTTCGGTTATTACGGTTAAGGCCGACGGCGTATCATACGGAGAATTGGCTGAAGTTCAAACCCGTTTCGGAGCCTCTCTTGCAGAAGTCAATAAGCTTGACGGAGACTTGGTTTCATTGCAGGTTTTTGCAGGAGGCCGAGGTGTTTCAACCGGAGATGAGGTACGCTTTTTAGGCAAGGAAATGCAGGTAAGCTATTCCGAAGACTTGCTCGGACGTATTTTTAACGGTTCAGGCGATCCGCGGGATTCAGGCCCTGCTTTAAAGGATAACATGATTCCCATAGGCGGCCCTTCGGTAAACCCCTCAAAGCGTATTCTTGCAAACAGAATGATCAGAACCGGTATTCCGATGATCGACGTATTTAACACCCTCGTCGTTTCTCAAAAGCTGCCCATATTTTCAAGCTCCGGAGAGCCTTATAACGAGCTTTTAGCCCGAATAGCCATGCAGGCCGAGGTTGATGTAATTATCTTGGGCGGAATGGGCTTAAAATATGACGATTATCTTTATTTTAAGGACACCCTTGAAGAAGCCGGTGCTTTGAGCCGAACTGCCATGTTTGTTCATACGGCTGCTGACCCGACAGTTGAATGCCTTATGATTCCCGATATGTGTCTTGCAGTTGCGGAAAAATTTGCCATTGCAGGTAAGGACGTATTGGTTCTTTTAACCGATATGACAAACTTTGCAGATGCAATGAAAGAAATAGCTATTATTCAGGAACAGGTTCCTTCAAACCGAGGTTATCCCGGAGACCTTTACAGTCAGCTTGCAGCCCGCTATGAAAAGGCTGTAGACTTTGCCGATGCAGGTTCCGTTACGGTCTTGGCCGTTACCACAATGCCGGGCGATGACGTAACTCATCCGGTTCCCGATAACACCGGTTATATTACCGAGGGTCAGTTCTATCTTAAAAACGGACGAATTGAGCCCTTCGGAAGTCTTTCACGATTAAAGCAAAACGTAAACGGTAAAACAAGGGATGACCACCGTGCCTTGATGGACAATATGATTAAGCTATACGCCTCATATAAAGATACATTGGAAAAGAAGTCCATGGGCTTTATGATGAGCGAATGGGACGAAAAGCTCCTAAAATACGGTGCAAAATTCGAATCGGGAATGATGGACTTGTCCGTAAATATTCCGCTTGAAGATGCCCTCAACCTAGGCTGGAAAATTCTTGCCGAATGTTTTACCCGTGAAGAAACAGGTATTAAATCCGACTTGGTAAATAAGTACTGGCCGGCAAACTAAAGGGTAGGCTATGGCGATAAAACTGACAAAAAATGAGCTGAAGAATCAAAAAGAATCTTTAAAAATGTACAGAAGATACTTGCCGACTCTTCAGCTCAAAAAACAGCAGCTTCAAACCGAAATCCGCACCATTGAGTCCAGAGCTAAAGAAGTAAGGCTTCACAGAGATGCCCTTAATCGGGAATTCGAAGACTGGGTAGCGGTATTCGGCGAGCAAAATGTTTTTCAGCCCTCGATGGTTAAGATAAAGGAGCTTTTAACTTCAACCGGCAATATTGCGGGAGTGAGTATTCCTGTTTTTTCCGGTGCGGAATTTGAACGCTCTAAATATGATCTTTATAAGACTCCTCTTTGGGTTGATACGGCTGCCGAAAAATTGCAGGAAGTTTTGAGCTTAGACCTTGAAGCAAAGGTGCTTGATGAACAAGTCCGCCTATTGAATTCGGAGCTTAGAACGACCACTCAGCGCGTAAACCTCTTTGAAAAGGTTAAGATACCCGAAACTAGGGCAAACATAAAAAAGATAACGGTTTATTTGGGCGATCAACAGGTTGCAGCTGTTGTTCGCGGTAAGATTTCAAAAAAGAACCTGGAAAAGGTTCATGATAAGGATGAAGCTCTATGATTGTACCGATGAAAAAAGTAACTCTTTTAGTCTTAAAAAATGAGCAGCGTCATGCCTTAAAAGATTTAAGAAAATTAGGGCTTTTACATATCGAAGACCGTCCTGCAAACGGTACCTTGATAAACGAGCTAAAGTCAGAAAAAAATGATATAACTCTTGCTATGAGCCTTTTAACGGAATATCTTCCCAAAAAAGAGAAAAAAGGAGTAACTCCTCCCTCTCTTTTAAGCGAAGAAGATACCCTTACCTTTGTAGATTCAGTCTTGTCCTTAACAGCTTCTTATAAGAGCAATATGGAAGAATCTGCAAGGCTTTCAGGCGAAATAGCATCTTATGCCGAGTGGGGAGAAATAAATACTGCCGATTTTAATTTCTTGGAAGAAAAAGGTGTCTATCTTTTTCCTGCAACTACCTCATTAAAAACTTATTCTTACCTTTCCGAAGATATTAAGACTATTTTAGTGGGGCAGGGGAAAACGGGGGTAAGGTTTTTAATCTGGAGTGAAACAAATGCTCTTCCGGCTGACTTGCCTCAGGATATTATCCCCTTAAAACTGCCTGAAACTTCCGTTAAGGCCTTAAAAGAAAAACTTAAGAGTTTAACGGCTAAGATTTCTTCTTACAAGCAGGAAATGACAAAGATGTCTGCCTACTTAAACTCCCTCCGTGCCTTGGACGAAATTGTCACCAAGAAACTTCAATTTGAGATTGTGCATGAGGGTATGCAGACGATAGATTTCGGCGATCAAGATGATAAAGAGAGGGTTCAGCTTGTTTGGCTTACAGGTTATATTCCATGCGAAGATGAAGCAAACCTTTCTTCCCTCGCAAAGGAAAAGTCTTGGGCCTATATTTCTCAAGATCCTGAAGAAGAAGATCCAGTACCTACAAAGATAAAATACAATAAAATAACTGCTGTTATAGCACCCTTAACGGACTTTTTAGGTACTGTTCCGGGCTATAGAGAGCCGGATATTTCGATTTGGTTTTTACTCTTTTTCGGTATTTTCTTTGCAATGATTTTCGGTGACGGAGGTTACGGTCTTTTAACAATAGCCATTTCTATAGGTATGATGGTTAAAGCAAAAGCAAAGGGCAAAAAAATTACGACGGCAATGCAAATGTTTTTGTATTTAGGAGTAATGACTACAATTTGGGGTGTTCTTACCTGTTCGTGGTTTGGAGCGGATCCTGTATATTTGCCTGAGGCTTTAAAATCAATTGCTATACACGGAATATCGGCTATGGAAAAAGCGGGCGTGCGTAATAAAAATATTATGCATGTTTCTTTTAGTATTGGTATCATTCATCTATCCATAGCTCACATAATAGGTATTATACGCAACCGTAAGTCATTAAAACTTTTGTCAGATGCAGGTTCTTTGAGCATGCTTATAGGAATGTATTTTGTTATTCTTAACATTATAATAAGTGCCGAAAAATATCCTATAACTAATGCAGTTAAGTTATGTATACTGATAGGTTTTATTGTAAATTTTATATTTGCAAATTACGAAGGAAGTGTACTAAAATCCATAGGTGAAGCCTGTAAAAATCTTATAAGTATGATTTTAGGTTTGGTAAATGTATTTTCGGATTTAATGAGTTATATAAGACTGTGGGCCGTAGGACTTGCAGGAGGTGCCATAAGTATGACGGTTAATACAATGGCCGGTCCTATGCTGGGAGGTTTTATTATCTTTATAGGTATTGTTCTTCTTGTATTCGGTCACGGTTTAAATTGCATTATGAACGTTCTTTCGGTTATTGTTCATGGTGTGAGGTTAAACACAATGGAATTTTCAACCCATGTAGGCTTGACTTGGTCAGGCTTTAAATATATGCCTTTTTCTGAAAAAGAAATGGCGGAAAAATAGGAGATATTTTATGAATAATTTTGGTATGTTTGGCGTTGCTGCGGTGTTGGGTATATCCGCCATAGGTTCTGCAATGGGATTGGCAATTGCAGGTATGGGAACTATCGGTGCATGGAAACGATGTTACATGAACAATAAACCGGCCCCCTTTCTTATGCTTACCTATGCCGGTGCTCCTCTTACTCAAACTATCTACGGTTTTATTTTGATGATGTTTATGATTAGCTCAAAACACGATCCGTGGTTTTTATTGGGTTTGGGCACTGTTTGCGGTTTAGGTATTGCAGGTTCTGCTATTGCACAAGGTAAAGCTGCTGCTTCCGCTTCAGATGCATTCGGTGAAACAGGAAAAGGTTTTGCTCAATATCTAATGATCGTAGGTCTTTGCGAAACCGTTGCTCTATTTGTTATGGGCTTCGGTATGGCCATGATTTTAGCTTTCTAATCCTTAAAACCAATAAAGT
>CAJPPE010000105.1 GCA_905372345.1 uncultured Treponema sp.
AAATTTATTATATATAATAATCTCAAAAAACAAGTTATCTTAAACCTGTTTTGCATGTTCATATTGAATCTTTTTTTAAATTACATTTGCTATCTTCGATACGAAAATTTATTTTTTCAAAACAATCTTCCATGTTTTGTTTGCAATCTGTTCAAAAGAAATAACTTCATGCTTATTTCTTTGACAATAATTAGGTAATGTTACAACTGCCTCAGGACAGGTAAATTCCAAGTCAATTACTTGACCCGGTTCTGCCTTTTTTAAAGCTTTTTTTAACTCCATAAGAGGAGCAGGACAATCCAACCCGATTGTATCTATTTTTATTGTTTCCATAAATTTCCATCCTTAAAAATTAATCTTTGTTTAAGCTGCGTGCAAGGAATATATATGCACTGCTCCAAATGCCGATTACTATAAATAGCAATGCCCACCAAGATTTTAAAGAAAATTGAGCTGTTCCTACCAAACCGTTTCCGATAAGACAGCCTTGCCCCCACACGGCACCGATACCCATCAAAATACTGCCTATTGCAGTTTTTATGATACTCTCAAGATTTGTGCCTAGGAATGAGAATTCTTTGGTTAACAGTGACGCAATTGTAGAACCCAAAACTATCCCCAGTACCAGCATACTTGCCCAGCCGAGTTTTCCTCCTCCTATTATTGCATTGAGCCATGATAGAAGAGGGGTCGTAATGCCGAAGCCGCCGTTTCGTCCGTTCATGTTACTAAAATAAAAACCGGCAGCCATTGTAATACCCATTAGTATGACAACGATTTCTTTTTGCCATACCTTTTCACAAAGGAAGTGAAGAAAGCCTGTGTGCTTGGCAGGAAGAGTATACTTAGGATTGTATGCTTTAGCTTTTTTTATCAGCATAAATATCAAAATGGCTGAAACAATACCTGAAATACCTACCAATATCATCGGCTGTGTATTTATTGCAGGTGTGGGAACGAGGGTAACAGCACCTAAGGACTTTGTTACAGGCAATAGAAATCCCTGCTTTGCAGCATAGGCTGAAAGCACAAAGACTATCAAGGATACAAGACCTGTTAATCTTCCATCTCCTAATTTTACAAGAGAGGCGGTAATACAGCCGTTACACATAACTGCCCCAAAACCGAACATAAAACTTCCCAAAGCTACCGAAACAAGGGGAAAATCCTTGAATTTTGCCATAGGAATAATTCCTAAACCGGTCATCAAATGATATAAAAACGCCTGTATAAATATAATTGCCAATATTAATACGATATTTGGTTTTTGCTTTTCCAGATATATATCTCTAATAATACCCGTTGCACAAAACTTTCCGCGTTTCCATAAAAAACCGAATATGATGCCGGCCATTAAACCTGAAATCATAAATTTCCTCCATAAATAGATTTTAAATATCTTAGATTAGTTTATACTATGTAATTTTTTTCTTGTCAATATAAATTTTAATAAATTCATAAAATTTATAATATATCTATTGACTTTTTATTCTTTATGCAACATTATAGGCAATACACGGAGAGGAGTATGCACTACATAGGAATAGATATCGGTTCAACGGCAACCAAAACCGTTATAATGGACGAAAATAAAAAAAACATCCTTTATAAAAACCGTATACCCAGCGGATGGAACAGCAAGGAAACGGGAGAGGCTGTCTTGGACTGGATAAAGGAGACCTTGCAAAATAAGGACTTTAAAATAACCGCCACAGGTTATGGAAGAGTGAGCGTTCCTTTTGCTGACAAAACCTTAACCGAAATTTCCTGCCACGGAAAGGGGGCTCACTTTTTGGCAAAAAAAGATGTAACCGTAATTGATATCGGCGGGCAGGATACAAAAGTCATTCTTGTAAAGGACGGGCTTGTAATTGACTTTATCATGAACGATAAGTGTTCGGCCGGTACGGGTAAATTTTTGGAATTAATGGCAAACAGGCTGGGCTTGAGCTTACAGGAAATAAGCGAGTACGCAGTGAGAGGAAAGGACTTAAACCTTTCTTCCGTCTGTACCGTCTTTGCCGAATCTGAAGTAACCTCCCTCATGGGAAAGGGAACTCCCCGCGAAGATATTGCAAGGGGAGTTATCAACCAAATAGTTTCAAAAGTAGTTTCATTAGCAAACAGAAAGCCTCGCTCCGATCTATATTTTTTAACAGGCGGCTTTAGTGCAAATACTTATATAATAGAAGAAATCGCAAAAAAACTTGAAGCTCCCGTTTTATCGGATGACTTAGGAGCCTTTGCCGGAGCAATAGGAGCCTGTATATTATCATGATAGATATTTCGTTTTTGGAGAATCTTAGACGTGAGGCATACGTCGAAGCTGCCGAAAATTATTTATCCTCATCAAATGTTATAGGAACCTTCGGAGAGAATTTACCTCTCGATATCCTCTATGCTTACGGCCTATTGCCCGTACCTTGCGAAGGAACCGATTCTGCAATTTTTAAATTCGGTGATATGGAAAATGTATGCGATGTTATAAAAAGTTCCGTAATTTACTTAAAAACAGATAAGTGTCCCATTCTTTTTTCGTGCAGTATGTATTTAATAGAAAATACATGTACCGATTTTTTTAATAAATTAAAAGAAAACACCGATAAAAAAGTTCTTTTATATAAAAATAAATCTGAATTGGAAAAAGCCATACAAGAAGTTTACGAAAAAAAGTTTGATAATTTAAAATACCTAAAAGCAAAAGAAATTTTAGATTACATTGAAAGTGTTTTAAAAAAAATAGATGAGTATTCAGACCTCAGTGCTGAAGAAGCTTTTTTACTGCGTTATTATACGCCTTATATTTTAGACCTTGAAAGAAGAAAAAAATATTTTGATGATATTTGCAAAACAATAAAATTTAAATCGGAAAAAAATACGGTTAAAAAAATTTTTGCCCTCTGTCCGAGGGGTTCATATAAAACAATTTTAAAGGAGGTAAAAAAAGAAGCTTATATTAATCCGAAAGAAAATAGAGTTATACGCCTTTGCCGAGGCTGGAATAATGCGGATTACGGATATAAATATTGTCCGTATAAATATAATATGAACGTAATGTACCAGGAGGATTAAAATGGCAGATTACAGAAAAATGTGGGAAGATCTGGGTATGGATGTTAAAACCCACGACTTGTTATGCGAGGCTTTGCCCGGCGCATTTGGAGATGTCTACTTGGCTCAAGAAAACAGACCTGAGGGAATGGATTTTTTCAACATGGTTGTAGCAGACATTCACGGTATTCGTCCGCAAGAACTTGTGGATTTTCAAAAGGAAGGAGGAAAGGTTGTAGGTTCCTTTTGTATTCATGTTCCTGATGAGGTAGTAATTGCGGCGGGAGCCATTGCAACGGGCCTTTGCAGCGGGTCACAATTTTGGGTCCCCGACGGTGAAAAATTTTTACCTACGGCAACTTGTCCGTTAATCAAGGCCTCACTAGGAGCCCGCTTTGGAAAGACCTGTCCTTTCTTTAGAATATGCGATCTCTTTGTCGGAGAAACAACATGTGACGGAAAAAAGAAAGCTTGGGAAATCTTAGCGGAAGATGCTTCTATGCACATCATGGATATTCCTCAGATGAAAAGGCCTCAGGATTTTGAAAAATGGGCTTGCGAAATTAAGGGCTACATCAAAAAACTTGAGGAACTTACAGGAAACACCGTTACACCCGAATCTTTAAAAAAGGCAATCGAAATTGTAAACAACAAAAGAAAGGCCTTACAAAGATTGAATAATTTTAGAAAGCTGGAAAACATTCCTATTTCCGGTAAAGATGTTTTATTGATTCATCAGATTGCCTTTTACGATGACCCTACCCGTTTTGTAACAATGGTAAACAAGCTCTGTGATGAACTTGAGACACGAAAAAAACAAAATGTTTCCGTCTTTAAAAAAGGAACAAAGAGAATCCTTTTGACGGGAACTCCGCTTTCAATTCCAAACTGGAAAATTCATCACATAATCGAAACTACAGGAGGAGCTGTTGTTTGTGAAGAGATGTGTACCGGAATAAGATACTGTGAGGCCTTGGTTGATGAAACGGGAACCACAATTGATGAAATGGTTAATAACTTAACAAAAAGATATTTGGGACATATAAACTGTGCTTGTTTTACCCCAAATAAAGAAAGAATCGATGATATTATTCGTCTTGCAAAAGAATATAAGGCAGACGGCGTTATCGATTTAAATTTAAAATTCTGTAATATCTATGATACGGAAGGATATTTTGTCGAAAAGGTTTTACGTGAACATAATATTCCATGTTTAGGCATTGAAACGGATTATACCGATGAAGATGCAGAGCAGCTAAAAACCCGTATCGGTGCTTTTATAGAAATGCTAAGATGATGAAAAATTATTATGTTTTTTTGCCCGATTCAAAAACAGCTCTTAAGCTTTACGGTCTTATAAAACAAGAAGGAGTAAAGTGTACAATGGCACCTACTCCCAGAGAAGCCGATGCTTGCTGCGGAGTAAGTATTCTCTATTATGATTTTTCCGACACGGATAAAATTAAGGAGATAATTGAAGAAGAAGGCATTAAAATAAGTAAATTTTGGGAAAGTGAAAAAAGTTTTAATCCCGAAAGAAATAAATTTTGCTGATTCTTTAGAAAACGCCGTAAAAGATAATGGCATCTTGTAAAAAAACTTTGTTGGATTTTACAAGATGCCCGGCTCTTTCTTTTTTATGAGATGGTACTTATAAGTCCATTTTCGTATATTACTTCAATCAAAGTCTCATAGCTGATATTATTTTTGCCTATCCAGCTTTCAACTTCTTCCTTTTGTGTGTTTTGAAAAAGGCATGCAAAACCGCAGCCGGCTTTTAAAAAGCCCGGTATTGGAACAAGCTTTGCATTTATAGGGTCAGCCTTTATCATTGAGTCGCATTGAATTGCTGCTGTTGTAGTTGCAAAGGTAATTATATAATTCATTTTAATTTTTTCCTTTCTGAAACAACCTCCAAAAAGGCTTCAAGTCTTGTTGCAAATTGTCCCGCATCTTCTTGCGAATAATCCGATTCTATGTGAATATAGGGAAGTCCTTTTTGCATGATGTGTTTTCCGACAGTATGAGCTTCAAGGTTGAAGGTGTGGCAGGCAACCAAGGTACATTCGATTACGGCATCGGCCTTATAGTGATCTAAAAGATAATCCAAATCCTTGAACCTTCCGGGATTAGGACTCATAACGGAGCAGTTTGTTTTAAGATACTTTTCGGCTATAGCCTCAACCGGATCCCTTGCGGGGTCTTCATCTACAAATTCCATGTGAGTGCGTAAACCCGAACAGCTGTCATAACCTACGATTACGGCTCCCAGTTTTTCAATCTGTGCCAAAATTTTTTCTTTTACGCCTCCCAAGGGGCAGCCCGTAACTAAAATCCTCGGCCGGTTATCCCTTGTGCCTTTTAAATTTTTTTCCCAATACTCTTTTAATTCTTTTGTGCGTTTTACTATTTCGGCATTTTTTTGCTGTATATCGTATTGAAAACCAAATGCTTCTTTTACATTAAACTGTTCCAAGCCTGAAACAGGAGAAGGGTCGAGGGCTGAAAGTTCAAAGAAATTTACAAGGTTTCTTCTTTCCTGATTGCAGTCCTTTATAGCCTGCCTTAAATCGTCTTCGGTTATTGTTATGTTATAAAATTCTTCGATTTTTTCCTTTAGCTTTTTTACCTCATCAGCCCAAAAGGGGTATGCCTTCGGATCAAGGTTATTTTGAGGAAGATGCATCACATAGGTCGGCTTTATATCGTTTAAAAGTTCGAACATCTTTTTTTTGCCGTCACAGGTAGTTTCTCCCACAATAAAATCAGAAAAATAAAAGAACGGACAGGTGTCTGTTATGCCATGTCCGTAAGAAGCCTTTATAAGAGGACAGAGGTTTTTAGGTAAATCTCTCTCGGCTGCGCTTATGGGCTTTTCACTTGTTGCACATAAAGAAACGGGAACGGCTCCTGCTGCATATACAAGCTCAGTAGGTACATAGGAACAGTAAAGGCCGATAACCTTGCCGCCTCCGTCTTTTAGATTTTTTAAAGCTAAAAATTTTTTCTGTTGAGCTTCAGCCAAGCTGTCAAAGCCCTTAGGCAAATTGTTCATAATCATACTCCAAAAATAGTTTAGATTGAGACACTCTATATTTATTATAATATGT
>CAJPPE010000106.1 GCA_905372345.1 uncultured Treponema sp.
TCCTAAAGCAATATCTTCAGTTAAGTCTGATATAAATTTATTAAAATCAGGATTATCTTCTGAAAGTCTTTCCAAAGTATCCCAATCTATATTTTCATTATATCTAGCATTACAAATTATTTCTGACTCACTTATACTTTCCGGATTCAGCTTTATAATTCCAATTCCAAAAGCATTAGATAATCTTTGAAGCTCATTTTTAAAATTAGGATCTTCATCGATTTTCAAGCAAACTAAATATCCCTCATTAGCCCAGCTTGAATTTGAAACAGCCTGAAAAAAATACTGTCTTAAATTAGAATAATCTATATTCTTTTTCATTTCAAAGGAAAACAGTTTTATTGAGTTAACATTCAATGAAGTTTGAAGTTTCATTGTTTCTTTTGAATAGTCTTTAAACGGAAAATATACACCTACTAAATCAGGATGCAGCCATTCATTAGCCCCTTTTACTCTTTTTACTGAATTTTCCTGATAAATAGTTTTTGTGTAACAATTAAAATGCGGGTTTGAATAAACATATTTTACTAAAAGCGGATGTAAATCTCTTTCATTAAAATCACTTTCATTATTTTGTTTTAATTCTGCATTTTCTTTTTTCTCGATTTCCCGTTTTATTTCACTTCCGCTTATATTTAAACTTCTTAAAAGAAATCTTGAAGGGCGTTTTGAAACTTGAACAAAAGTGCTTTTTTCAGCCTTTTCTTTGGCATCTACATATAATCTTGCTCCTACCGTAGCGGCCGGAGTTTTACCTGAGCTTCCTAGTTTTTTATCAAAAGAAAACTCAACCGCTTTTTCCCAAATTTCTTCCGGAGTCATTGGCTTTTTTACTTTTTCAAAAACTTCTATAATCAAATCAAAAAAAGTATATTGTTTCTCCATCTTATTCCTTTTACATAACTAATAGCTTTCAAAAATCCCCCTCTAAAAACATCGGTTCTTAGAGGGGGCGTTTAAAGCTGTTTATTTACAACAGCAGCAAGCCTTATACCTTAAAACAGGTTCACGGGCGGCTTTTGTTTCATCTACTCGTCCGATGGGGCGTGTGTAGGGATAGCCGTGAAGCTTTTCGGGATTTGAATAAGCTTCTTTTTTGAGTTTGATCATAACTTCGGCAGTAAAGTCCAATGTGGACTTGCTTTCCGTTTCAGTAGGCTCAAACATCAAGGCTTCGTGTACGATGAGCGGGAAGTACATCGTCGGCGGATGGATGCCGTCGTCGATTAAGCCCTTAGCTATGTCAAGAGCACTTACGCCTGTTTCTTCCTTGATCTTATCAAGGGTAAGAACAAATTCGTGCATACAGATTCTGTCAAAGGCAACATCATATTCTTTTTCAAGCTTCTTCTTTAGATAGTTTGCATTTAAGACAGCATAGCCTGAGCTTTCCCTTATGCCCTCGCTTCCGAGTGTAAGAATATAGGCATAGGCACGCAAGAAGACAAGGAAGTTTCCGTAAAAGTTTCTAACCCTTCCGATTGAATCCGGGCGGTTATAATCGAGCTTATAGCTTCCGTCCGAGCCTGTAACTACAGGAACAGGTAAGAATTCTTCAAGGATTTTTTTACAACCGATTGGGCCGCTTCCGGGACCTCCGCCTCCGTGAGGAGTCGAAAAGGTCTTATGCAAGTTAAGGTGAACTATATCATAGCCCATATCTCCGGGTCTGAGTCTTCCCATAATTGCATTAAGGTTAGCACCGTCATAATACAATAAGCCGCCTGCTTTGTGAACGATTTCGGCAATTTCTTTGATATGGGTTTCAAAGAGGCCGAGGGTGTTCGGGTTTGTAAGCATGAGGGCCGCAGTATCGTTTCCTACAGTCTTTTTTAATTCTTCGATATCTACATTTCCGTCTTTATCGGAAGGAATGTTTACGATTTCGCATCCGACCATCGCGGCACTGGCAGGGTTTGTACCGTGTGCCGAATCGGGAACCAAAATCTTGTTTCGGGCATGGTCGCCGCGTTTTTCGTGATAGGCTCTGATTACCAAAAGGGCTGTGAACTCTCCGTGAGCACCTGCTGATGGCTGGAGGGAGAAAGCATCCATTCCGGTAATTTCACCGAGTTTTTTACCTAAATCGCCCATGGCCTCAATACAACCTTTCATTGTATGCTCAGGCTGCAAGGGGTGAATATTGGTAAAGTTCGGAAGAGCCGCAACTTCTTCGTTGAGTTTGGGATTGTACTTCATCGTACAAGAACCTAAGGGATAGAAACCGTTATCTACACCGTGAGTACGCTTGCTCAATTCCATATAGTGGCGTACAAATTCAAGTTCCGAAACTTCAGGAAGTTTTGCATCGCTTGCTCTTAAATATTTTGAATCAAGTTTATATTCGGGTACTGTCAATTTTGCTTCTGCAAATTTGTGACCCTTTACGGATTTTTCAAAAATCAATTCGCTCATTACAATACCTCCTTAATGATTTTTACGGCCTTATCAAGGTCGCATTTGCAAAGAACATCGGTTGCACACCAAAGAATAGCATCATCACAAATCTTTAAACCGCCCAAAATGCCGTTTTTTTCAAGATTTGAAAGAATTGCATCGGCCTTTCCTTTTCCGTCAGTTACGAATTCATGGAAGAATTCTCCGTTATTTTTTACGGTTAAGCCGATCTTTTTAAGCTCATCTGCAAGATAATGTGCATTGCTTACGGAAACATTTGCAACGGTTTTTAAACCTTCCTTTCCGTAGGCTGTCATAAACATAGAAGCTCTTAATGCACAAAGAGCCTGGTTAGAACAGATACTGGAGCTGGCTTTTTCGCGCCTGATATGCTGTTCACGGGCTTGAAGAGTTAGAACAAAGGCTCTTCTGCCGTCATGGTCTGTTGACTGACCGATGATTCGTCCCGGGATTTTTCGCATATTGGCTTCGATTGTAGAAAGGAAACCGAGATAGGGGCCGCCTGCACCTAGAGGAAGCCCTAATGCCTGCCCTTCGCCTAAGGCTATCGAAGCACCGCATTCTTTCGGTGTTTTTAAGATTGCCAAAGAAATAGGATTGCAGCTCATTACAAACTGAGTTTTGGTACCTTCTACAAGTTTACCGACAGCTTCGCAGTCTTCGATTGTACCGAAACGGTTCGGCTGCTGCATAACAACGGCTCCGACGCTTTCATCTAAAAGGCCCTTAATCTTTGAAACATCAGTTTTATAGCCGTCACGGGGAATCATTACGAATTCTACGCCGCTGTGCTTTAAGTAGGTTTTAGCAATTTCAATTGAGCTGGGCTCAACACATTCCGAAATCAAAACCTTGTTTTGTTTTCGTCCTAAGGACATAACTATGGCATCTGCGACTGCCGTGCCTCCGTCATAAACGCTGGCATTGGAAACATCCATTCCGGTAAGTTCGCAAATCATTGATTGATATTCAAAACCTGCTTGGAGTTCGCCCTGATTCATTTCGGGCTGATAGGGTGTATAGGCAGTTAAAAACTCCTCTCTGGAAGCCATGTGCCTTACAGCGGCAGGTGCATAGTGGTTATAAGCACCGGCACCTCTTAATATCGATTTAAAGACAGTGTTTTCACTGCTTAAATTTTGAAAAAACTTTTCAACTTGTGCTTGAGTTTTCCCCTCGCCTATATCGACTTTTTTACAGCCCTTGTTATCAAAGCCGTATAAATCATCAATCGATTTTACGCCGATGAGATCAAGCATCTCTTTTGTTTCCTCAGCGGAATGAGGAATATAATTTGACATACTACCTCCAATAAAAATATTTTGCAGGAAACATCAGTTTCCGAAAAATATTTTTTCAAGCAGTTTTGCAAAAGCAAAACTGCATACAATAAAGCGACGTTTGCCGAAAGGCAAACTCGGCAGATAAACAGTGAGGCACCAACTGTGCCGAACTGTTATCACACCTCCAATAAGCTTATTTTTAATTATTTGCAGAGTCCTTTGTATGCACCTGCATCCATTAATTTTGAAGATTCTCCTTTAAGTTCTACCTTAAAGAACCAAGAACCGAAGGCATCTTCATTGATTTTTTCGGGAGCATCCAAGAGGTCTTCGTTTATTTCAACAACCTTTCCTGTCATGGGGCTGATGATTTCAAAAACAGCCTTTACAGATTCTACTGTAGCACAGGCCTTGTCAGCTGTTACCTCATCGCCTACTTCAGGAAGCTCGATGAATACGACATCGCCCATTTCACCTTGAGCATAATCACTGATTCCGATAATACCGATGTTTCCTTCTTTTTTGAACCATTCGTGTGATTCCAAGTATTTTACATCTTCTTTAATTTCCATATCTAACTCCTATATTTTATTTTTAAGTTTTTGTCAAAAACTTATAAAACCTGTTTAATTAGCCCTTAATTTCTTTTAAGAAACTTGTGGGCACGATTTTAGCCTTGAGCTTTTTACCGCGTACTTCGATAAAGACTTCTTCATCTTTAATACCTCTATCGATTCTCATGTGGCCGATACCGACTTTTAATGAGGGTGAAGAGGTTCCGGTTGTAACATAACCGATTTCCTTGTCGCCTAAAAAAACTTTGTCATGATCTCGGGCGATGCCTCTGTCAATCATCTTAAAGCCTTTTCGGATTTTTTTGGCTTCGTTGGTTTCGAGAGCTTTTTTACCGATAAAGTCTTCTTTTTCAAGTTTGATAAAGGGCTTTAATGTTACTTCGGTTGCCAAGGTTTCTTCGGTCATTTCATGGCCGTACAAGGGCATTCCGGCTTCAAGACGCAAGGTGTCTCGGCAGCCTAAACCGCAAAGCTCTATTCCGAATTCTTCTCCTGCTTTCATAACTTGATTGAAAAGCTCAAGAGCCCATTCTTTAGGGCAGTAGATTTCGTAACCGTCTTCACCGGTATAGCCTGTTTGAGAAACGATTACCTCTCCCTTGGGGCACTGGAATGTCTTAAATGTGTAGTAAGCGGAGGGCATTGCAGAAGGATCAATAAACTTTTTTACCACAGCAGGAGCATTTGGGCCTTGAATTGCAAGCTGGGCAATTTCAGGCGAGCGGTCTGTGAAGGTAACGCTCTTATCCAAGTATTTTTTTACCCAGTCATAGTCCTTGTCGTGGTTTCCGGCATTTACAACCAAAAGAAATTTCTTTTGATTATAGCGGTAAACAAGGAAGTCATCTACGATTCCGCCCTTTTCGTTACACATAAGGGTGTAGCGTACATCTCCGTCAGCCATTCCGCGAATGTCGTTTGTAATAAGAGCATTTACGGCAGCTTCGGCATTGTCGCCTTCAATATAAAACTCTCCCATGTGCGAAACATCAAAAAGTCCTACATTATTGCGTACTGCAAGATGCTCCTTTAAGATACCGGCAAACTGAATGGGCATTTCATATCCGCCGAACTCAACAAACTTGCCGCCTTTAGCGAGCAAGGTTTCATAATAGGGTGTTCTTTTCATCTCATCCTCCTAAATTTATTTTAATTTGTAATGGATAATGTGTAATGTTTTGATTACAAATTATCCATTATAAATTATCTTGCAGCTTATTATAAAGCTCTTCATTTTTTTCCTTGCCTAAGCCTATAAGAATTTTTTGTTCATCGGTTGTAACCAATATATAGGGAGCTTCATTTTTTAATATACATAATTTTACAGAGCCAAATTCATTATATCTAAAATAGCCTATTTTAATCGGTCCCAGCCCTATGCCGTTTACCCGCCTTACTCCTAAAGAAGGCAGGGTTTCAAGTTTTTTGACCTCTCTTATTTCGGAAATCGGTATGCTGACACCATAAATTCCTTTAACTTTTAATAATCCATCTTCTACGGATGCACCCGCAGTTTTTATAACAACAAAGACTCCGATAAAAATTAAGAGCAACAATCCTATTGTAAAAAACATTTTAAAACTGCTTTTTTGTTCTTTCAAAACATGCCTCCCAATTACTCATATTGTACACCAGATGTAAAAGAAAAGCAATAGCAAATAGATAAAAAAATATTGCTTTAACTATAAAATCAAAAACGGCAAAGCTAAAATAAGCCTTGCCGTTCCAATATTATTTTTTATAGATCATGTGGGTAGCCGACTTTTCGACATCTTCTACAGCCTCATAAAAGGCTTCTACTACCGTGGGATGCGGATACATGGATTTTAAGATATTTTCTCTCTTAGCCTTGTTTGTTA
>CAJPPE010000107.1 GCA_905372345.1 uncultured Treponema sp.
ATACTATACTATAATATACATGCTGTCAAGACCCTGTAATTTTTAGTAGAAGATAACACTTTAACGGTAAGTTCAAGAGTTACCGCACTAACTTATATGATTGTGATTAGTCGAGGCAAGACTTTCAACCAATTTATGCAATGAATTACGGTGCCAAGAAGTATTACAGGGTAAAGAAAGTTTTTTATTACTACGGTTTCAACCGGAACAATTTTTTTAACAAATACCTCAATAATTTTATTTCTTTTCCTTCAAAATTTCTGTGCAGATGTCCGCAATATTGTGCAAGTGGACCCTTCCGACTAAATGGCATTGCAAGTATAAGTGTATCAAGCCGCGGATTGTCAAAGCCTTCTCCGGCATACTTGCCTGTCGCGAATACTATAAGCGATTCAGAGGCCCGGAGCTTTGTTGAGTATTTCCAACTGTTCTTTTTTTTGTTTTTGCGTTCCTTTATTTATTTTTAATAACAATCGCCTTAAGAGGCTTGCTGAAAAATAAAAATCTTGATATAATTAATGTATTCTATATAATAGAAAAAAGGATTTGATAAAATGAAAGAAAAAGTTACATTACCCGCCACCCAAAAAACTAAGAACAGTGTTGTAAGAAAAAAAACAGCATCTATCACGGCTCGCCTTTTACGGGCAATTACGATAACAATTATTTCAATCGTAGCCGTTATTTGTGCAGTTGTAGGCTTCCAACTATATGAAAAGAACATTGCTCAGTTCGATGAATTTACTGAGCAGCAATTTTCCAATATTGAGAGGTCCATAAACCTTTTTATCCGGAATGGAAAAAATACCGTTACTATGCTTGCGGAGAATCCCGCCGTCAAAAATGCCGACGAAACGCTGTATAACTATACAGGCGAAAGAAAAGACATTGTGTATACGCATGACGGCAAAATAGAACAAGATATAACCGCCCTCTTTGTTCGTATGGACAAAAACTATGAAGAGTTTAAAGAAATATATATGGGCACGCGCTGGGGAGGTTTAGTAAGTTCATGGTCAGAGGAATATGAACAAGGATTTGACCCGCGTACCCGGCCTTGGTATAAGGATGCAGCAGCAGCAAATGGTGAAATCATAATAACACCGGTGTATATATCAACAGACGGCAGCCCAGTTGTAGCATTGGCTCGGGCAATAAAAGATCCCAAGGGGGCTGTTTTAGGCTGTATCGGTCTTGACTTAGATCTTACGGATTTGGCTTCACGCGTCAGCAGCATCCGTATCGGTAAATCCGGCTATTGTATGCTTATGCAAAACGATGGGTTGATTTTGGCTGACCCCAAACATACAGACTATAATCTAAAAACATTAAAAGAAACAGGCATTCCTGCCTTTAACGAAATAGACAAGATGAAAGAGGGCTCGGCTTTTATTATGCTTGACGGAAAGAGATGGAAGGTTTCGGTCTTTTCACTTTCCGGCCTTGATTGGAAAGTAGCTCTTTTAATCGAACAGAACGAAATACTTTCACTTTTTTATACGCTTTTGCAAAATATGATTCTTATCGGTCTTTGTATGTTCGTCCTGTATTTTACATTGGCTTTTATTTTTGCAAAGGCTCTTAAACGCTATTTTAAGCGGCTTGAAACCGTTTTCGGCAAAATTGCTGAAGGAGACCTTACCGATAGGGTAAAGGTAAAAAAGGACAACGAAATCGGGCACATTATGATAAATCTCAATACTGCAATCGAGCACAGTCATACGATGATATGCACTTTAAAGGAAGAAGCCGATAAAATGAACGCAATTAGTTCCAGGCTGTCAAGCAGTATGGAAGAAACAGCAGCCTCAATTAAACAGATAGGCGAAAACGTTAAAGGCGTAAAAGAAAAAGCTATGTCTCAGGCTGCCGGCGTTACCGAAACCGTTGCAACTGTGGAGCAAATCAACGGACGGCTTAGCCGGCTCGTTTCAGGTATTGAAATGCAAGCCGAAAGCATCAGCGAATCTTCTGAAGTTATTACGCACATGGCAGAGAACACCGTTAAAATCGCTAAAACGCTTGACCAAAATAACGAACTTATCAAAACGGTATACGGACAAACCAAGGTCGGTAAAGACGGAGCAAGAACGGCAAATGATATTGTAAAGCAAATTGCCGAAAAATCCGAATCCCTTCTTGAAGCGAGCCAAATCATTCAAAATATTGCAAGTCAAACCAACCTTTTGGCAATGAATGCCGCAATAGAGGCAGCCCATGCAGGCGAGTCAGGTAAGGGCTTTGCCGTTGTCGCCGACGAAATCAGAAAACTAGCCGAAGGCTCTAATTTGCAAGGAAAGCAAATTGCGGAGGTTATCAAAGAGACGACGGAAATTATCCATAACATTACCGAAGCCGGTTCTCGAGCAGAAAAGACCTTTATCGATGTATACAACTTGGTCAGCCAAATCTCCGAAAAAGAAGACTCTATTTTGGAAGTTATGAGCGAACAAGAAGAAAACGGAAAACATGTACTTGATGCCATTAAAAGAATAAATGACGTAACAAGTGAAATTAAGGCAGGTTCCGCCGAAATGCTTGCAGGCGGCTCCCAAATTGAGCAGGAAATGCAAAAGCTTGCCGAGATAACGCTCGAAACAACCGACAGTATGAACGAAATAGCTTCAGGAGCCGATCAAATTACTGCTGCCATTGCAGAAGTAAGCGATATTACGCAGAAAAATAAAGCAAGTATTGAAAATTTATCCAATGAGGTTTCTAAATTTAAAGTATAAGGAGAATCATAAAAAACAGTGGACTAAATGGGTTAAAATGAGTATATTGAAAACGGCTGAAATGTAAATCTAAAAAACGTCGTAAATAAATTAAGGGAAACCTCGAAAAACTTTTCGTTTTTCGAGGTTTCCTATAACAAGGAGTCTTAAAATGACAAAGAACGGCGGTATTTTCTCTAAGTGGAATAATGAGAAAAATCAGATTGCGAAAACGGGTAAAAAGCGGTTTTCACTGCGAAGAAAACTGGTTTTAATTTTCGGCTTTTTAATTGCAGCTGCCCTTATAACTGCAGCTCTAATTACGATAAGAAATGCACGTAAAGCAGTGCTTGAAAAAGTAGAAGCACATCTAACCGATAAAGCGACCGACATAGCGGAAGTCATCGATGGAAGAGTATCTTCCGTCGTTCAATTTATTGAAGGTTTGGCCCGCATGCCGTTTTTACGCGACAATTCGATGACTTTAACCGAAAAAGCGGAACTTCTTATAAAAGAAGCCGAACGTAACAAGAAGATAGACTATTTCGGTATCTGTGATATGCAGGGTAACCGATATGATGGAACCGGGCTTCGTATGTCCGTAAGGGACAGAGAATGGTTCAAATCTGCATCGCAGGGTAAAAACTTTATTACCGAACCGGCAATTTCAAGCATAACAAACAATATGCAAATCATCTTTGCAGTTCCGATTTATGATGACGATAATGCCATAATCGGTGTGCTTAATGCAGCAGTTCCGGCTAAGCTCCTCTCTGATGAAATTGACGATATCGTAGTCGGTAAAACAGGCGAATGCTATATACTCGGCTTAAAGGGTACCACCATAGCACATAAAAATTTTGATGCAGTAACCAACCGGAAAAATATGATTGAAGAAGGTAAGAATAATAAAAACCTTGCTTCCCTGGCGGCATTTTTGCAGCATGCCCTTGATACTGATGCCAGTGAGGTCGGCTATTATGATTATGACGATATTTCAAATATCGCTTCGTATGCAACGATCAAAATTACCGGATGGACGGTCATTATTAAAGCACCGGTCAGAGAATTCACAAAAACCGTAGACGATTTGAGGATGAGTATAAGAATCTTAGGTATTATAATTTTGATTATTACACTTGCCGTTATATATGCCGTTGCACATTATATGCTCCAGCCTATTCGAAAAACGGTTACAGCGTTAAAAGATATTGCACAGGGAGAAGGAGACTTAACTGTTCGCCTTCCCGTTACCGGAAATGATGAAATCACCGATTTGTCCGAATACTTCAATCAAACAATTGAAAAAATAGGCGCCGCAATCAAAAATGTCGGCGAGAATTCGGTTTCAATGGAAGCCATAGGAGAAGAACTTGCTTCCAATATGACTCAAACGGCAAGTGCTATAAATGAAATCAGTGCAAATATTGAAGGGGTTAAAAGCCAAACCCTTACGCAAGCTGCAAGCGTAACTGAAACCGCAGCTACAATTGAACAAATTGTACGCACTATAAAACAGCTGAATAACAGTATCGAAAATCAAGCTGCAAGCGTCGCCCAGTCTTCGTCTTCAATCGAAGAGATGGTTGCCAACATCGCATCCATTACGCAAACGCTTGAAAAAACCTATGATGTTGTTAAAAATCTTGCATCGGCAACTGACGACGGAAAAGAAACGATTGTAACCTCAAACAGCGTAACGCAGAAAATTGCAGAAGAGTCCGGCTCGCTAATGGAAGCCTCAAGCGTTATTCAGCATATTGCAAGCCAAACCAATTTGCTTGCAATGAATGCCGCTATTGAAGCTGCCCACGCAGGTGAAGCAGGCAAAGGTTTTGCTGTCGTCGCCGATGAAATTAGAAAGCTCGCTGAAGACTCGGCAACTCAAGGCAAAACGATAACGACTACGCTTAAAACCTTATCAAGCGAAATAGAATCTCTTTCGGTTTCTTCTAAAACCGTCGAAGACAAATTCAGCACGATCTTTAATTTATCCGAACAGGTAAAATCAATGAGCGACCGTCTTACCGAAGCAATGCATGAACAGGAGAACGGCAGCCGCGAAGTGCTCGGAGCAATTAAAAATATCAATACGGTAACGGTAGAAGTGCAAGCCGGTTCCGAAGAGATGCTGAAAGGCGGTGAAGGTGTCGCAGAAGAAATGCTGAAACTTGATAATTTAACCCGTATGATAACCGACAGCATGAACGAGATGGCAGCAGGTGCCGTTCAAATAAACAATGCAGTTCAGGAAGTAAATGCAATAACCCAAAAGAATAAGACTAATATTGAAAACCTAGCTGCTGAAGTCGGCAAGTTTAAGGTCTGATTAAAAGGTAAAGATTTTTAAAACATTTTTAAATTAGGCCGCCGGCTCGGTCTTTTGTTATATGGTATCTGTAAAAACCTTATAAACAAAAGACCGGCCCCAAGCCCTTTATTTTATTGACTTACGGATGTGCGTCAAACCATTCTTTCCATTGGGCTTCGCCGAGGTCTAGGGTGGTAAGACCATCAATATAGATATTTTCAGGCTTGCCTAACGCATAATTGAACATATACGTTCTATTCTTTTCAGCTTCCTCATATATATTGCCTTGGTATCTAACGCCGAATGGATAGAGAACCGCTTCTGTTAAGTTCGATTCCGCAATATAGAGACAGATAATATTATTATCTTCGTCATAGGCTGCACCCCAACACGTTACGGCATGTTGGTATGGTTTGTTACCTTTAGAACCCTGCCAAAAAATTCCTATTGCCCGTTTGTTATCAAGGGCTTTGTTCATAAGCTGTTCAAATTCAGCTTTTGTTTCACATCGCTCAATAGTAATAGGGCTTGTATCATGCGTGAAAACATCATTGAATAGCCCGGGATAGATTAAAGGACTTAAAGTTTTTTGAGCATCTCTTTTATACAGGTACCACGTCAGCCCGTCTTCTATGTAACCGCCTCGGGGATTGTTATGGGTATATGCTCTAAAGATATTGGCTATATCGCTTTTTTTGTTTTCTTCTACGTCCGATAGACCTCTCTCATACTTATAATTATATAAAGGCAGTTTCCACGCTTCAATGGCCGCTTTTTGCTTATACTGATCAATATAGTCTTTATTTTGTTCAAACCACCAGTGCAGCATATTGGAAGCGGTTTTGGCCCAGCATTGGCTAATATCTTTCCCTTGTCTCTCTTCACCGTATATACCGTTTATCACGAAATAATCATTTGGGAACTGCCCTTGTGCATACAACTTGTCTAACTTCCGCACATTGTAAAACTTTGTGTTAGCAGTTTCTTTCCATTTGAACACATATGACTGTGGGTACGTATCCCCTGTAGGTATGCCGTTATTGTTTATCCCTACTTTTTCTTTTTCGTTTTCAGCAGGGCTGCCTATTCCGTCGACCCATTTGT
>CAJPPE010000108.1 GCA_905372345.1 uncultured Treponema sp.
CATCTTCATGTTCATTCCGATTTTTCTCTTTTAGACGGAGCGGCTTCGGTCAAAGCTCTTGCGGCAAAGGCCGAAAAGCTGGGACAGACAGCCCTTGCATTGACCGATCACGGCAATATGTTCGGGGCTATAAATTTTTATAATGCCTGTAAAGAAAAAAATATAAAACCCATAATCGGCTGTGAGTTTTATGTGGCTCCCGAAAGCCGGTTTGAAAAAAAAGAAACTCCGGGCGGGAAAAAATACTATCACCTTATCCTCTTGGCAAAGAATGAAACAGGATACCGCAATTTAATGGTGCTTTGCTCTAAGGGATATACTGAGGGTATGTATTATAAGCCGCGTATAGATGATGAACTTTTGGCACAATATGCGGAAGGGCTTATATGCTTGTCGGCCTGTCTTGCAGGAGAGCTTCCTGTTCTTTTATTGAACGGAGAAAAAGAAAAAGCCGAAGCCCATGTCCGAAAATACCGTGAAATTTTCGGTGCCGAAAACTATTTTATCGAGCTTCAAGACCATGGACTAAAAGAAGAAAAAAAGGCTTCCAAACTTTTAATCGAGATGGCCCGCAAGGTCGGTGTTCCTTTGGTTTTGACCAACGATATTCATTATGTAGAACAAAAAGATTATATAGCTCAAGATATTTTAATGTGTATCGGAATGAAAAAACTTAGAACCGATACCAACCGTATGCAGTTTGAGGGAAGTGAATTTTATTTTAAGTCGGGAGAGGAAATGGCTATGCTCTTCCCCGAATATCCCGAAGCAATTTTAAACACTGTCCGTATTGCGGAAATGTGCAATTTGGAAATTCCTCAACCCGGTCCCATTCTTCCGATATACAAAATCCCTGAAGATTTTAGTTCAAAAGAAGACTATATCAGGCATCTGGCTGAGGAAGGCTTAAAAAAGCGCTATCCCGTCATTACCGATGAAATAAAGAACAGACTTAACTATGAGCTCGATATAGTTATAAAAATGGACTTTGTCGGCTATTTTTTGATTGTTTGGGATTTTATAAACTGGGCAAAAAATAACGGAGTTCCCGTAGGCCCGGGGCGCGGTTCCGGAGCCGGCTCAATCCTTGCATACTCTTTGCGGATTACCGACATAGACCCCCTAAAGTACAACCTCCTTTTTGAACGATTTTTAAATCCCGAGCGAGTTTCGATGCCCGACTTTGACGTAGACTTTTGCTTCGAAAGGCGGCAGGAGGTAATAGAGTATGTGCGTCAAAAATACGGGGACGAAAATGTCGGTCAGATTATTACCTTCGGAACCTTAAAACCTAAGGCTGTCGTAAAAGATGTGGGGCGGGTTTTAAATATTCCGCTTGCCGATGTAAACGCCATTACAAAGCTCATACCCCCCAAACCCCTAACGGACGGCATAAAAGAGGTTACCTTAAAATACGCTGTTGATGTAGTTCCCGAATTAAAAGAAATGGCTGAAGATCCGCAATACAAAGAGCTTTTTGAAATAAGCATAGCTCTTGAAGGCCGAAACCGTAATTCCAGTCTTCATGCTGCGGGTATCGTTATAGGTAAGACAGCCTTAACCGACTACGTTCCGCTTTACAAGGATTCAAAAACCGGAAAGGTCGCGACTCAGTTTACAATGGACTTAATCGAAAACTGCGGCCTTGTAAAGATGGACTTTTTAGGCCTAAAAACCTTAACCCTTATAAAACATACCGAAGACCTAATCCATAAAAGAGGCGGGGAATGGTTAAAATTTTCGATAGGCGATATTGATTATTCGGATGCTGCTACCTTTAAGATGTTGAGTGAGGGATTGGCGGCTGCAGTTTTCCAGTTTGAAAGTCAGGGAATGCAAAATATTTTAAAGCGTGCAAAGCCTTCCAAAATGGAGGATCTGATTGCTCTAAATGCCTTGTACCGTCCGGGGCCTATGGATTATATCAACCAATTTATCGAGTCAAAATTCGATAATTCCAAAATCAAATATCCCGACCCTTGCCTTGAAGATATACTTTCCGAAACCTATGGAGTTATCGTTTATCAGGAACAGGTTATGCAGGTTGCCCAAAGAATAGCGGGCTACTCTTTAGGTCAAGCCGATATACTCCGCCGTGCTATGGGAAAGAAAAAAATCGAGGTTATGAAAACCGAAAAAGAAAAATTTATTAAGGGTGCACAAGAAAAGGGATTCAGCAGGGAAGACGCCGATAGAATCTTTGAGATTCTTATCCCCTTTGCAGGCTACGGTTTTAATAAGAGCCATGCAGCCGCCTATTCGGTTTTAGCCTTTCAGACCGCCTACCTAAAAGCTCATTTTCCGGCAGAATTTATGGCGGCTAACCTTACCAACGAAATTACTTCTACCGACAAACTTCCCGAATACATTGCCGAAGCCGAAAAAATGGGGCTTAAAATTCTTCCCCCCAATGTAAATTTGTCCGATCCCTATTTTAGCGTTTCCTCCGATGGAAATATTATTTTCGGCCTTTTGGGAATCAAGGGTGTCGGAATGCAGGCGGCCCACGAACTTGTAGAAGAACGCGAAAAAAACGGCAGGTACAAGTCGTTTATCGACTTTTTGGAAAGGAATGATTTGCACACTCAAAATAAACGGAACCTTGAAGTTATGATTAAAACCGGCTGTTTTGACGGCTTGGGGCAGGAACGTTCTACATTGATGGTAAACATGGACGGGGCGGTTGCTTATGCTTCCCAAAAAAAAGAAAACGAAAGTACGGGGCAGGGAAGTCTTTTTGAGGGCTCCGGCATAAAAGAGTTTTCGGACTTTGTTTTTGAAAAAATCGAAGAGTTTCCCAAAAAAGAAAAACTGAGGCTTGAAAAAGAGCTGATGGGCTTTTATATTTCAGGACACCCTCTGGATGAATACCGAAAGGTTATAGATAATTCCGCTACCTTGGATATTTCACATCTTGCACGCGCTACCTCAAAAAAAAGATATGTTCTTGTGGGTATGCTTACAGGAGTCAGACAGCATCAAACAAAAAAAGGTGCGATGATGGGTTTCGGAACCTTTGAAGACTTAAACGGAACATTGGATTTGGTTTTCTTTCCAAAGACTTGGGAAAAATATAGGGCTGTTCTTTTACCTGAAACCGTCTGCGGCTTTGCCGGCTCCATCGATAACAGTGACGGGGAGTCTCATTCCTTTTTGGTAGATGAAGTTTTGGAAATTGATAAGTTACAGCAAAAGGCTTTAAGCGAAGTTCATATTGAGCTTGATGAAAATATAACATCGGCAAAAGAATTGACAGGTTTAAAAGACTTCTTATATGAGCGGTCAGGGAATTGCGAGGTTTATATTCATGTAAAAGATGAGGATAAGGCTTATATAATTAAAGCTTCTCCTCAAATTCGAATTCCTTCAACTCCGGAATTTATAGAAGAATTAAATATGCAGTTCGGGGTTGAACAAATTTGGCTTGAATAAAAAAAATGATTAAATTAAAGTATAGGTAGAGAGGTTTATATGATATCATCACTTTTTAACACATTGGGTTTTGCCGTAAAAATTTATTCTTATCTTTGCATTGTTTATATTTTTCTTTCATGGTTCGGTTCCCATTCACGGGGCGGATTTCTTTATGAAATTTGTGATCCTTACTTGAGCTGGTTTAGGAGATTTAGATTTACTCAAATCGGAATGATAGATTTTTCGCCTATTTTGGCCATCGGGGTTTTATCTCTTTTTTCAAGTGTACTATTCCAAATTGCAGATATGCGGACATTTTCAGTTTTGGGAATTGCATTAAACCTTGTGGGTATAGTTTGGTCATTTTTTTCATTCTTACTCAATTTCTTTATTATCATATTGATAATTAGGCTGGTGCTTGATTTTTCCGAAAACTACCGCCAAGGAAATTTTGCAGATATGCTCGACAGGTTTTTGTCTCCTGTTTTTGTTAGAGTTCACAAATTATCCGGCGGAAGATTTATGAGCTTGAGAAAACAGATAATCGTATGCTTAATAGTCTTACTTCTTTTACGCTTTTTATTGGGAGCCTTCATAGGCTCGTTAAGTGTACTGTTTACCTACTTTAGGTTTTTATAGAGTTTATCGAGCTTCAGCCTCAAGTTTTTCCGCTAAGGCAAGGAGGTTGACACTTGTGTGTATTTGCTCCTTTACAGCAGCAACTTCCTCACGGAAACGAGCATTGTTTGTTCCGGCTATAAGAGCCCAGTTGGTAATACTTGCGTATGCACTTGTTTTTCCGCCTCCAAGGATTCCCGTTAAAATCGCCTCAATGGATTTTAGAGCCTCAATACTCGAAGTTATAAGCTGTTTTGCTTCAGACTCTACCGTGTGCATCAAGCCCTCGATTTGATTTTTGTTTTTTAAAGTTGCAGTTTTTTCTGCACGTATTTTTGCAAAGGTTGAACCTACATCTCCTGTCGGCGATAAGCGGTTTTCAAACTTTTCAAACTCGCCTTTACGATGTTCAAGTACATTGTATGAGGTTGTGTATTCATTTAAATTTTCGTGCCTATAGAAGTTACCTTCTACCAAAAGTGTTTTTAGGGTTCCTGATAATTTTTCATTATAAAAAGCATAAAAAAATGTTTTTAAGAATAGGAACGAGAGTTCTTTTTTGAACTTGCATTCAACCCATAAATTCCGCCATGGGCAAAACTTCATGGAGTCCAAATCACCTACCTTTAAGAGATTAATCATTTGAACCTTAATATTAAACTTTTTTTGTTCATATGACCAAGTTGACCACTTTTGGTTAAATCGCTCATACCAAGCCTGCTTAAAGTAAATAAACCAATCTTCGCCGCCTGTCAGTTTATACGGCATCCAATTTATATCTTTTTTGATGTAGCGGGTAATATCGAGGAGAGGAACTTGTTTTAAGAAGATTCTTATTGCTCCCAGGGCTTCAATAGCCTCTTTTACAAATTCGTCCGCCTCGTTTACCATTCTGTTGTCATCATCTATTATTGTTTCTTGCGCATGCATTAAAAATAAAGCTTGCAGAAGATTATGAGGTATATTTTTTTTGGAATAAAGTATTGATGAGAGAACTTCCATTTCGGGCTGGATTGTAAGAGCTTGGCAGCTTGCATTTGAATCAGAGATAACATTAAACCTTAGAAGGGTTTTATCCAAGGCCAAAGAGCAGAAGGCCTTCATCCATTCTATAGCTTGAGCACATTGGTACATTTCACTTTTTTCATCATCGGTTAAATTAGAAAAAACCACATCAATTTTTCGTAAAAAATTTGTCCGTATGTTAGCTGAAACTTCAGAGCCTATTTTAATTGAAAAAGGATTTGTTTCTTTCATAAGTTTTTCATAGGTTGCAGGTGCAACAAAGGAACTTACCAGCATATAGAAAGAGCCTTTCCCAGAATCATAAGCCGAAAGAAGAGATGTAAAAAACAATTGTGTTTTTCGTAAATTTTTTAATTCCGTATAAAAAACGCCTGTATATACATTCTGATTAACATTGATATATGCGCCGGCCAATCTTTTAAGATTTTTTGCCATTCTTTTTAAAAGTTCTTCATTGTATATTACCTTTAAGGGAGTAGAGCGTAAAAAAGATTTTATCAAAAGCCATAAACGTATCAAAAAGGATTCACTTGAAATACCGATGTCTTGATGTTCCCTTATTCTTTCCGAAAGATTAGTCTTTTCCTCAGGTTGGGATTCTGCTGCAAAGTCTTCCATGCTATGCTGAATACTTTCCAGTAGAGTTTGTGTTTCTTCCGTTGATAATGACTTTACTAATTGATCAAATGTTGACAAACTTCTTTCCATATCTTTATATATTATCGTAAATTTTAAAAAAGTCTATAGGGTGTCAAACATACTTATTAGATATTTTTATAGACGGGAAAATCGGTCCCTACGGGAATCGAACCCGTCTTTTAAGATTGAGAATCTCATGTCCTAACCGATAGACGAAGGGACCAAAGTATAGATGATATAAAAAATTCCCCAGGGAGGATTCGAACCCCCACAAGCAGAACCAGAATCTGCGGTGCTACCATTACACAACCGGGGAATAACAGAACAAGAATATATCATCAAATCAAAAAAATGTCAATCGGCTGTAAGAGCCTCACACCATTTTTGCATACAGATACCGAAGGCAACG
>CAJPPE010000109.1 GCA_905372345.1 uncultured Treponema sp.
GAAGAAGAGTTTAGCAAAAAGAAAATAAAATGTCAATATATTAAAAAAAATTAAGATTTATTATTTAATTTAAAAAGGCTGCAAGAGCCGTACCCAAGGTAACAGCCTCACCGTTTGTTTTAATAACAAAGTAAATTCCTCTTTTTTCGGTTAAACAGGTGTGTAAACTCTTAAAGATTCTTTCTTTAATCAAAAAACCTTTTAAAAACATCGAGCCGTCAGCACTTATACAGATAGACTTATCCGGTGATTTACCTTTACCGGTTTTTATACAGGCGGCAGCAATTACGGCAGCCGAAAGCCTTCCGGCTCTCTCAAAAAAGCATTTACAAATAGAATAGATTTTAACATAGTCTTCCGAAACCGAATGAGCTTCGATTATACCGGAAAAAATATTTTTATCGTGATTTTGTTCTTTTAAAAATAAAGAAATTTCTTCACTTGAAAAATCACAAGAATTTAAAAGCATCTTGTTGACCTGCGGCGAAAAAATTCCTTCGGCAGCACCCGCCCTTAAAGCTATAGAACAAAGCTCTCCGAGATAGCGTCCCGAACACATTCTTTCTAAAAAATACTCGTTTTTTAAATTGGAATTTTCGGATAAGATTTTATCGAATTTACTTTGAGGAATCTTATTGCTTTTTCCCGACTCGCATACGACTATTTGAGGCTTATTGTAAAATTCGGTAGTTTTGAGTTTTTCAATTTTTCCGTATTCGATATATGCAGAATTTAGACCCGTTCCTAGAACAAAGCCTATGTGAGAGTCAAAGCTCTGATCGTCGGTTTCAGAAAAAATTCCGGACTGAAGAACTGCAGCAGTATCGTTTACCATTATAATTTTTTTTACTCTTTTCCAACCCTTACGAGATAAGGCTTGCAAAAGCCCTTCATTTATTTTACAGTCGCCGATATGAGGCAGTTTTATTTCTTTTGAAAGTTTAATAGCCTGTCCGCCGCCGTCGGAAAAAATCTTTATGGCATAGGAAAAACAAAAAGAAATCATATCAGACTCATCTTTTAGAGGCTCTAAGTATTCTGCAATGCTGTCAAAAAATTCTTCATTGGTCATTTCCCTGTCAAGAGCGGGCATAGGATGCTTAAAAAAAGAAAGAATTTCAGGAAGGCCTTTTTTGTCAAAATAGACAAGTCCCGCCCTAAAATTGGTTCCTCCCGCATCGATGATTATTACCTTCTTATCCTTGGGAGTGCTGTCGGGAAGATTTTTCCATAAGGGAATCATATCCATAGAAGAAACAGACTCAGCATCGCTTTCCAAACCTTTTTTCATATCTTCCAAAAGGATTGCAGCTGCATATTCGATATCAATTTTATAATCAAAATTATTTCTCTTAAAAAAATCGTCGATCTCTTTCATTTAAATAATTCCCTTAAACCTTAACTGTAAAAATAAAGAACAGATAAGCTTATTTAATCGCCTTCTTTAGAGCTTCAGTCTTGTCGGTTTTTTCCCATGAGAATTCGGGGCGGCCGAAGTGTCCGTAGGCTGCTGTTTCTTTATAGATGGGGCGCTTTAAATCCAGAGTCTTTATAATGCCTGCCGGAGACATATCAAAAACCTCTTTTATTGCCTTTTCTATTTTTTCTTCAGGAACTTCACCCGTACCGAAGGTGTCAACTCTTACGGCAACAGGGAACGGAACTCCGATTGCATAGGCTAACTGAACTTCGCAGCGGCGGGCAAGGTCTGCGGCTACTACGTTTTTTGCAATGTATCGGGCCATGTAGGCAGCAGAGCGGTCAACCTTTGATGGGTCCTTACCCGAAAAAGCGCCTCCTCCATGTCTTCCCATTCCGCCGTAGGTGTCTACGATTATTTTTCTTCCGGTAAGACCTGTGTCGCCAAAGGGGCCTCCTATAACAAAGCGGCCTGTAGGATTTATAAAATACTTGGTATCATCGGCCAAAAGTCCGGTAGACTCCAAAACAGGCTTTATAACCTTGTTTATCAGGGAATCCTTTAACTCATCATATTGAACATCGGGATAGTGCTGATGCGAAAGAACAACCGTGTCTATCTTGATAGGCTTAAAGCCCTCATATTTTACGGTAATCTGGGTTTTTGAATCGGGCCTGAGCCAAGGAATAACCTTTTCCTTTCTGAGCTTTGCTGCATAGCGTAAAACCGAGTGCGAAAACATAATGGGAGCAGGCATCAGTTCAGGAGTTTCCTTGCAGGCAAAACCGAACATCATACCCTGATCTCCGGCTCCCTGTTGACCCTTATATTCATCAAGCCCTGCACCGTCTACCCCTTGTGAAATGTCAGGAGACTGGGCATGAATCATATTCATAACGGCCATAGAATGGCAGTCCAAACCAAAATCGGTATTTGTATAGCCGATTTCTTGAGCGATAGTCCGTGCAATATCTTGTATATCTACATAGGTGTTGGTGGTTATCTCTCCGCCGACAAGAACCAATGCCGTTGATGCAAAGGTTTCACAGGCTACATGGCTTTCAGGATCATCTTTTAAACAGGCATCTAAAACAGCATCCGAAATTTGATCACAGAGCTTATCGGGATGCCCCTCGCTTACAGATTCTGATGTAAAATAACTTATATCGTTTTTCATATTTACCCCTTAATTTAATAATATTGTCAAGAAAAGCATTATATCACAAAATTCGTTAATCTTTCAAGCTATGAAACAATTTCGACTTTAATTTCAGTCTTTTTTAAAAATGAAAGTTTTGTTTCCGAAATTATTATCGCTATAAAGATTAAGATAAAACCGAAAACCGAATAAATATCAAGACTTTCACCCTTAAATATAACCGAAAAGATAATTCCGAAAATCGATTCAAGACCTAAGATAATGGCGGCACTTGAAGCGTCGGTGTGCTTTTGTCCTATGTTTTGTAAAAGAAGAGCAAGGCCCGTACAAATTGCAGCAAGATAGAGCACTGAACCTATGGACGAATAAGACCAAACTATTGTACTATTATCTTCAAAAATAAGAGTTACAAGCCATGAAAGAACTGCAGCCGCTCCGAATTGGATAATCGTCATAAGAATTGGATCCTTTCCTTTGCTCAACCTTGTAATGCTTACAATGTGGCTTGCAAAAAGAAGCCCGCTCAAAAGAGCATAGAAGTCGCCGAGGGTAATTCCTACAGAGGATGAAAGAACCAAATCTTTAAAAGATACAAGGCCTATTCCCAAAATACACAAAATAGCAGCAGAGGCATTGTATCTATCGGGACGAACCTTGTTTATAATCCAGCCCAAAAAAGGAACAATTACGCAGTATGAAGCTGATAAAAAAGCACTTCTCCCGGGGAGGCCGCCTGCAGTTGTAACCCCGAATGTCTGACTGGAATAAGCTATAAATAGGAAAAAACCTACAATTCCTCCATCTATAAGATAATATTTGTCTATCAGTTTTAATTTTTTATAGAAAACCAAACAAAGCAAAAAACAGGCAATAGAAAATCTTAAACCCAATAAAAAATTGGGCTTAAAAAAATCGGTAGTTTCGCTTACAACAACAAGAGAACTACCCCACACTATTGCAACAATCAAAAGGGCTAAACGCGATAAAACATTAATCTTGGTATTAGTCAAAATAAAATCCTTTGCATCGTCAGTAAAACGGCAAATGCAAAATGCCTCAAAAAGTCCGGGAACGAGCTTTCCTTTTTGAAAAGGTGTATTACATGATAAGTCAGCATTATACAGCAAAACAAAAAAAAAGACAAGCCGGAATTTACACAAACAAAAAATCGTCCTATTGACATATTCTTATATTTTCTATATAATTGTTTTTTAATCCTAAAGCCGGAGGGGGTGAAAAAAGAAATGGCATATGTAACAATTGACGATTCAGAGCATCTTGAAAAAGCTCTAAAAAGATTTAAGCGTCAAGTCGAAAAAGAAGGTATTATCCGCGAATGGAAAAAGAAGGAATTCTACGAAAAGCCTTCCACTGTTTTGAACAGAAAGAATAAGGCCCTCCGCCGAAAACTTATGAAAAAAACAAGACGCTCACGCGATTCAAAGAGCTATTAATGTAAAAAGAGCTTGCGGTTTCAAACTTGAACCCAAGCTCTTTTTTTTATCAAAGCTCTTTTTCCATATAAATATAACCGTCCTCTATAAAGTAGAGATCTTATTTTTCAATCCTAGTCAAATTTTTGACCCAGCGTTCTTTTTTTAGCTGGACTTCGGCAAGGACGGCTTTCATTATGCTGGTAAGTTTAGCAATTGCATACATAACGGGTGAAGACCAATCCGTAAAATAATATAACAAAAGCATGCAGGGCATAAATAAAAGCATATTTACCGTAGTATCTACCCAGACTCCCATGACCGCATCCCCACCGGATCGGGCTATCGCATATTGGGTGTTTTGAAGGGTCCATGCAGGCATATAAAGAGCGATAAAGATTATAAGAAGCCTTGTAACCTCATGAGAAGCAGGACTTAAACTACGGAACACAATCGGAACCAGCATAATCGAAAAAAGCTCCAAAAGGGCTGTTCCGAGACCGAGTACAAAAGCACCTCTTTTAATCCAACGGGCTTGTTCCCTTGCCTCCTCAAGCTTATTCCTTCCGAGGGTACCGCCTATTATAACACCAACCGAAGTACCTATTGCCGGAAAAACCAAAAAGAATAGGTTGGCAATTGTCCAGCCCGCAGACATACCGGCTACAACTTCAGGGCCTCCCCTGCTGTTATAAACAGCCGTTGCTACTATCTCGCTCAGAACCCAAGACATATCGGCAACAAAGATGAGGGCAGACTTTTTTAAAATCTCATAAAAAAGGTGAAGCTTTATTTTAAGCATATCTTTTATTTTTACATAGAAAAGAGGCTTAACTTTTTTTGCATAAAGAACAAAAATTATAAGCTCGGCACAGCGGGCAATTACCGTAGCATAGGCAGCACCTGCAACCTCAAGCCTTGGTGCCCCCAGATTTCCGTATATGAGCATGTAGTTCCCAACGGTGTTTATAAGGGTCGAAACAAGGGATATATACATGGGAACCTTTACATTTCCCGTTTCACGGAAAGAGGAGGCTATCCCTATCGAAAAGGCTGTGGGAATAAACGATAATAGAATAACATTGCTGTAAATTACGGCCTGCTCTACTATTTCTTTTTTTGCAGTATTACCGTTCACCAAAAGGCCTAAAACAAGGTCGGGGATTGTAAGACAGATACCGAGAAGAGCAAGGGCGAAGATAAGGCCTGACATCTGCTTAAAGCGGTAGGCCTGCTGCATTCCTTCTTCATCCTTTGTGCCGTTATACTGCGACATAAACATTCCGCCCGCACTGCAAAGAATATTGAGGCCGGTTATGTATACAAAGATAATTTGATTGGCAACATTTACTCCGCTCATTTTTAGGTCGCCTAAATCGGCAACCATAAAATTGTCTATAAGAGAAACAAGAGATTGAATAAAAAGCTGTACCATTACAGGTACAGCTAATTTTACGGCATTTTTATAAAAAGAAAAAGGCCCAAAATATTTATGTTTTAAATTTGTAACCACTATCTGATTATTGTTCCCGATTTTCCGTCGATGGCATCCTTTGCTTTTTCCAAAAGGGTAATAAGAGCATAGCCTTTTTTGTTGGATTCGGCAAACTGGATGGCAGCCTGTACTTTCGGCAGCATGGAACCGGGAGCAAAATGTCCTTCTTCAATATATTTTTTTGCTTCTGCAACCGAAATTTCTGAAAGCCATTTTTGGTCGGGCTTGTTAAAGTTGATGGCGACCTTTTCTACAGCGGTCAAGATGATAAGGCAGTCTGCATTTAAAAGCTGAGCCAGCTTTGCACTTGCAAAGTCCTTATCGATAACGGCCGGAACACCGCAAAGAGCGTTTCCTTTTTTTACAACAGGAATACCGCCTCCCCCGCAGGTTATAACTATTTGGCCCGCATCGCAAAGAGCCCTGATACTTTCGATTTCTGCAATATCTACCGGTTTGGGAGAAGCCACAACCCGCCTGTAACCTCGGCCTGCATCTTCTACAACATTTTCACCCTTAGCGGTTAAAATATCGGCTTCTTCCTTGGTCATAAAACTGCCTATGGGTTTTGTAG
>CAJPPE010000110.1 GCA_905372345.1 uncultured Treponema sp.
TACATTACCTCATGGATTTAGCTAAAAATATCATATAATACGTACTCTTGACACTATAAGCCCTATCGTATAATATTAACCTTAATTGGAGGACTATATGAAATTGGTTTTGGTCAGGCATGGTGAAAGTGAATGGAATAAGCTTAATTTGTTTACCGGATGGACGGATGTCGATTTAAGCGAAAAAGGTGTAGAAGAAGCAAAAGAGGGCGGAACCTACTTAAAAAAAGAAGGTTTTGACTTCGATATTTGCTATACTTCCTACCTAAAACGGGCAATTCATACCCTCAATTATATTTTAAACGAGTTGGATAGGGAATGGCTTCCCGTTATAAAAACTTGGAAGCTGAACGAAAGGCATTACGGGGGCTTGCAGGGCCTAAACAAGGCGGAAACGGCCGAAAAATACGGAGAAGATCAGGTAAAAATTTGGCGCCGTTCCTTTGATATTGCTCCTCCCGTTTTGGAAGAAGGAGATAAGCGCTGTCCCTATTTGCAGGAACAATACAGGGGTATTGAAAAATCAGAGCTTCCCTTAACCGAAAGTTTAAAAGATACCATAGCCAGAGCCGTTCCTTTTTTTGAAAAGACTATAAAACCTCAAATGCTCGAAGGAAAAAGGATTCTTATCACGGCCCACGGTAATTCCCTCAGGGCCTTGGTTAAATATTTTGAAAATTTAAGCGATGAAGAAATAATCTCGGTAAATATTCCGACAGGCGTTCCCTTGATTTACGAATTCGATAAGAATTTTAAGGTTCTTAGTAAACGCTACCTTGGAGATCAAGAAAAAATCAATGCAAAAATAAATGCAGTTGCAAATCAAGGAAAAAAGAAATAAGGTAATAGCATAAAATGAAGCGAATTTTAGTAGGATGCATAAATCATGAGTCGAACAGCTTTAATCCTATTATTACGGGAATTGAAGACTTTGTTATTTTTAGAGGAGAAGAAGTTTTAACGAAGGGCTTAAAGCCCTATTATTCTTCTACGGGAATTATTGAAACCATTCAAAAATGGGGCTGGGAGCCGGTACCTGCCGTAGTTGCAAGGGCTGTACCGAACGGCTTGGTTGATTATAATCTATACACCGAACTTAAAAAAGATTTTTTAGCTTATATAGATAAGGCTCTTTTAGTTGCTCCGATTGACGGCATCTGTCTAGGTCTTCACGGTTCCTTAAAGGTTCAAAACATAGGGCCTGCAGAAGGCGACCTTTTAAAGGCTATCCGTGAAAAGCTTCCCCATATTCCTTTAACGACAGCTCTCGACATGCATGCTACGGTAACTGACGAGATGATTAGGTATTGTGACGGCATTGTAGGCTATAAAACCGCCCCCCATATTGACTGTTACGAAACGGGAGTTCATGCAGCGGAGCTTTTAAAAAAAGCTTTGGAGTCTTCAAATAAACTTTGTATAGGAAGGGTAAAAATCCCAATGCTGGTAGCAGGCGAAAAAAGCGAAACCGCTGCAGAGCCTATGAAAAGCTTAATCGCTTCCTGCGTTGAGGCCGAAAAGGAAAAAGACTTACTTGCAGCCTCCGTTCTTTTGGGCTTCCCATGGGCAGACAGCAAGGATAACGGCGTAACCATAGTAACGACGGCCTTAAACGATCAAGGCATTGCAGATAGGGCTGCCTTAAAAATAGCTAAGGAATTTTGGGCCGAACGTCATAATTTTAAATTTAAGGTAGAGCATTATGATTCCTTTACTTCAATAAAAACCGCTATAGAATCTGTAATGCAAAATAAAGAAGGCCCTGTTTTTGTCTCGGATTCGGGGGATAATCCTACAGCCGGTTCTACCGGAGATTCTACAGAGTGCTTCGAAGCTCTTTTAAAACAAAAAGAAGCTTTAAAAGCTCTTCCCACCAAGGTGCTCTATTCGGGATTTTTCGATAAGGCTGCCGTTGAAAAATGCTTTGAGGCAGGGGAGGGTGCTTCCCTAGAAATAACTATAGGCGGAACATGGGATAAAATTAACGGCAAAAAGATTCCTTGCTCCGTGAAAGTCTTAAAACTTGTAGAAAACTACGGCGTTTATAATTCCCGTTTAGCCCTTGTCGAAATGGAAGACATAAGAATAGTTTTAACCTCAAATCACATAGGCTTCGGGGATGAAGAGCTTTTGCCTGCCCTAGATGTAAAAGCAGAGGATTATTGTATAGTTATCGTAAAGCTGGGCTATTTGGAGCCATGTTTTCAAAAAATAGCAAAGAGGGCAATATTGGCGGAATCTAAGGGCTGTTCAAATGAGGTTTTGGAAACTTTAGACTATCCTCAAACTCCGCGCCCCATATATCCATTGGATAAGGATATGGATATAAAATTATAATTTAAAATCGGTTGGTGTTATGAATAGAGAGAGTGTGCTGCGATTCGGAATAGATGTCGGCTCGACTACAGTAAAGGTAGTTGTTTTGGAAACTGACGGGACAGTTTTGTTCAGTAAATATCAAAGACATAGGGCCGATATAAGGACGACTATTATATCCGTGTGCGAGCTTGCTATTGAAGCCGTCGAAAAAAAATACGGCGAAGATGTTGAGCTATCCCTCATCGTAACAGGTTCGGGAGGCCTTGCCGTATCGCACTGGCTTAAAATTCCGTTTATTCAAGAAGTCGTAGCATCTACTGCGGCTGTCCGTAAGATAATTCCTCAAACCGATGTTATTATAGAATTAGGCGGCGAAGATGCAAAGATTACCTATTTTGAGCACGCCAATATCGAACAAAGAATGAACGGAACCTGTGCAGGCGGTACGGGTTCCTTTATAGACCAGATGGCAGCCCTCTTGGAAACCGATGCTCTTGGTTTAAACGAGCTTGCAAAAAACGCTCAAACCATCTACCCGATAGCTGCCCGCTGCGGAGTCTTTGCCAAAACCGATGTTCAGCCCCTTATAAACGAGGGTGCAAAAAGAGAGGATATAGCAGCGAGTATCTTTCAAGCTGTTGTAAGTCAGACTATTTCGGGTCTTGCCTGCGGTAAACCCATCCGCGGAAAAGTGGCTTTTTTAGGAGGCCCCTTACACTTTTTAGATCAGCTAAGGCATAGGTTTATCGAAACCTTAAAACTTAAAGATGACGAAATTATCACGCCTGAAAATTCCGAGCTCTTTGTAGCCATGGGGGCTGCCCTAAGTGCTGCAGGGGCGGGTAATCTGCCTAAGGCTTCAAGTTCTCCCTTTCAGCCGGCGCTTCCATTGGATCTAAAAAAAGCTCAATTTAAAACCTCCTTAAAAAAAGAAGAAAACAAAGCGCCTCTTATTTTTGAAGAAGAGCCTGCAGCTAAACCTCATTTTATAAAACTTTCTCAATTTAAAAAAGATATTTATAAGATAGCATCTTCCGAGATGACTGAGGTTCAACGCCTTCCTCCTCTTTTTAAAAATGAAGAAGAACTTGAAAGTTTTAGAATAAGACACGCAAAAGAGACGGCTCCCTCAGTCGATATTTCTACTGCTTCGGGTCCTGTTTTTTTAGGACTTGATGCAGGCTCAACTACAACCAAGGCCGTTTTAATAGATGGGGACGGAAAAATTCTATGGCGTTTTTATGATGTAAATGCAGGAAACCCTGTCGAGCTTGCAGTAAGGGTTTTAAAAGACCTCTATAAGATACTTCCTCCAAAGGCATTTATAGCCCGATCGGTTTCTACCGGATATGGAGAAAGCCTTTTTCAGGCCGCTTTGGGTGTGGATGCCGGAGAAGTTGAAACAATAGCACACTACCGTGCCGCCGAATTCTTTTTGCCCGGAGTGGATTTCCTTTTGGATATAGGCGGACAGGATATGAAATGTCTCCGCATGAAAAACGGAGCGATAAGTTCTATTCAGTTAAATGAGGCATGCTCCTCCGGCTGCGGAAGCTTTTTGGACAATTTTGCCCGCTCCCTCGGAATGAGCATAAACGAATTTGCAAATAAAGCCCTTCTTGCCGAAAAACCCGTAGACCTAGGTACAAGGTGTACGGTCTTTATGAATAGCCGTGTTAAGCAGGCTCAAAAAGAAGGCGCCTCCGTAGGTGATATTTCTTCGGGCCTTTCTTATTCCGTTATAAAGAATGCCCTCTTTAAGGTTATTAAATTGCGCGATGCATCCGAGGTAGGAAGCAAGGTAATAGTGCAGGGCGGAACATTTAATAATGATGCGGTTTTGCGTGCCTTTGAACTTGTTTCGGGAAGGCAGGCTGTCCGCCCCGATGTTGCAGGGCTTATGGGGGCTTACGGAGCCGCCTTAATTGCAAAAGACCAATGGCATGACCTTCAAGAAGAAAATCTTTCCGAAGGAAAAATAAGATCAAATATTGCCGATATGGAAGGCTTGGAAAATTTTAAGGTAAAGCTTGACTTATTGCGCTGTCCCAAATGCCCCAATAACTGTCTTTTGACGGTAAATACCTTTGACATATCAGGAGTAAAACGCCGCTTTATCACAGGTAATAGGTGTGAAAGGGGGGCTGAGCTTGATAAAGACAGCGGACTTGAAGAATGTTCATCCCAAGTTTCCGCTAAGGATCACGAAACGGTAAACAAAAAAGATATACCCAACCTCTTTGACTGGAAGTATAAGAGGCTTTTTAAATATAAGCCCATTCCTAAAAATGATGCACCTAGAGGCGAGATTGGAATTCCAAGGGTTTTAAACATGTACGAAAACTATCCGTTCTGGTTTACCTTTTTTACGGAACTTGGTTTTTCGGTTAGAATTTCTCCTCGCTCTACACGGGGAACTTATGAGATGGGACTTGAGTCCATTCCTTCCGAATCGGTTTGTTATCCTGCAAAGATTGCCCACGGACATATTGAAGCCCTCTTAAGATTAGGAGTAAAAAATATTTTCTACCCCTGTATTCCATACGAAAAAAAAGAGGATGAGGGAGCCGGAAATCATTATAACTGTCCCATTGTTACAAGCTATCCCGAAGTTTTAAAAAACAATATTGATGTTCTCAGGCAGGATGCGAATATAATTTATCTAAATCCCTTTTTGCCATATTACGATAAACACCGTTTAATAGACCGTCTTTATGAAGAATTGGGTACAAAGTTTTCGATAAGTTTGGAAGAGATACGAAATGCCGTTAATGCTGCTTGGACTGAAGAAAATAATTTTAAAAAAGAAACGGAAGAAAAGGGCGAAGAAGTCTTGCGTTTAATGAAGGAAAAAAATCTAAAAGGCATTGTGCTTGCAGGCCGCCCCTATCATATTGACCCTGAAATTAACCACGGTATTCCTGAGATGTTAAACGGCCTAGGCCTTGCGGTTTTGACGGAAGATTCTGTGGCGCACTTGGGAAAAATAGAACGCCCCTTGCGTGTTGTAGATCAGTGGACCTATCACAATCGCTTATACAGGGCGGGAAATTTTACTTCAACTCAAGATGATTTGGAATTTATACAGCTTACCAGTTTCGGCTGCGGCTTGGATGCGGTAACAGCCGATCAAGTGCAGGAGATAATAGAATCTAAGGGAAAAATGTACACCCTTATAAAAATAGATGAGGGCTCTAATCTGGGTGCAGTAAGGATAAGGGTAAGAAGCCTCTTGGCTGCCGTAAAGGAAAGAAAAAGAAGTAAGCTTATTTTAAGTAAAAAATCGGCAGCCTATGACAGGATAGTTTTTTCAAAAGAGATGGAAAAACGGTACACCATTCTGGCACCTCAAATGTCTCCCATTCATTTTGACCTTATAGGGGCCGCTATTTCTCATTCCGGTTATAACCTTGAGATCCTTACCGATATAGATCAGACTGCCGTTGAATACGGCTTAAAATATATAAATAATGATGCTTGCTATCCTGCAATCATAGTTGCAGGTCAAATGATAGCTGCTTTAAAATCCGGCCGTTATGATTTACGCACCACAGCTTTGGCTATTACCCAGACTGGAGGAGGCTGCCGGGCCACAAACTACATAGGATTTATAAGGCGTGCCCTCATAGATGCAGGCTTGGGCTTTGTTCCGGTAATAGGTATCAGTGCCCAGTCCATCGAAAAAAACCCCGGCTTTAAATTAAAGCTTCCTGTTTTACACAGGGTGGCTCAGGCAATGTG
>CAJPPE010000111.1 GCA_905372345.1 uncultured Treponema sp.
TTATTTCGGACGGGCATGGGGATCTTGAAAAACTAAAAAGAATAAAACCTGTTGCCGATGGGGTTGATGCCATTATTTTCGGAGGGGACTTTGCTGCTTTTAAAAAGATTGAAACGGGGGCTCCTTTTTTAAACGAGCTTTTAAAGATTCATAAAAATATTTTTGCCGTGTTGGGGAATTGCGATGCTCCTGAGTTTGAAAAAAAATTAAAAGATGCCGGTGTTTCGATTACGGGCGAGGTAAAAAATTTTGAAGGGCTTATCTTTGCTGGTTCCGGGGGCGGAAGTAAATTTACAGGAATGACTCCTTACGAAAGAACCGATGAAGAGCTTGTAAAAGACTTAACCGATGCCTTTGAAAAAGCAAATATTACCGAAGCCAGTAACTTGGTTTTGGTCTGTCATAATCCTCCGCATGGGGCCAAGGTCGATAAGGTTGCTCCCATGGTACATGTGGGCTCAAAGGGTATCACTGCCTTTATCGAAAAGCATAAGCCGCTTTTGGTTGTGTCGGGGCATATTCACGAATCCTTTGCAGTCGATAAAATCGGAGAAACCGTTTTTGTAAATCCCGGTGCACTGATGGAAGGCCGCTATGCTCTTGCCGAGATTACAAAAAACGAAAAGGGCTTTGAAGTTTCGGTAGAATTAAAAACCTTGGATTAAGGCTTTTCGATTATAAGAAGGTGCCTTTCTTTTTTTAAAAAAGGAACATCAAGTTTTTCTACTTTATAGTTTAGACCTTCTTTTTTGATAAGCTCCGTTTCTTCGTTTATTTTTTCTTCCATGGCCTTGTATAAAAATAATTTACCCTTAGGTCTTGCAAGATTTAGAAGGGTGTTTAGAATGTTCTTATCCAAGGTGCGGAAGGCTCTGCACGTTACAATGTCAAATTTATTTTGAGGGGCTTTTTCGGCTTCACTTTCGATAATCTCGGTGTTATTTAATTGGAGAACAGCCTTGATGTTTTCTAAAAAGGTGCATCGCTTTTGCATTCTTTCGATTAAAGAAAGTTTTACATCTAAATTGCCTAAAGAAATAAAAAGAGCCGCAAGGGGGATTCCGGGAAAGCCGGCTCCGGTTCCGGCATCGGCAATATAAAAAGGCCCACTTGTAAGAAGAGCTTTATTAGTATTTTTGGTTTCGTTATAAAAAAAACGCCAAGCCGAAAGGGAATCTAAAATATGGGCGACGATTAATTCTTCATCGTCCTTAACCTTCACCAAGTTAAATGAGGCGTTAAACATTTTAAGCTCTCTCATATAAAGATTCAAAAGTTTAGAAAGCTTATTATGAGCCTTTTCGTTTATGCCTAATTCTTTTAAGCCCTTTAGTAGAAGACCATCTGATAAAAGGCTCTTTGATAAAAGTTTATCGGTGTCCATTTTTTAAAGCCCGTTTCCTACATCATCTTGTTTATTATGTTTAATTTTTTTTCTGAATAAGGATGATAGCGGAGTTTAATGTCGATGAGGTTTGACTTTTTTAGGATGCTTTTTGCATTGCTGAAAACTTTAAAGCTTTCGTCTCCGTGGTATTTTCCTATGCCGCTAAAGCCGACTCCTCCGAAGGGAAGGTAATCGCTTGCCAAGTGGACTATCGTATCATTGATACAGCCGCCCCCGAAAGAAACTTCATTTAAGAATTTCTTTTCTATATTTGAGTCGGTTGTAAAAAGATAAGAGGCTAGGGGTTTTTCGCGGGATTTAATCAGTTTAATTGCTTCCTCTATTGTCTTAAAACTTATTACGGGAAGGATCGGCCCGAAAATTTCTTCCTGCATTATTTTGGAATCAAAGGTGATATTATCCAAAACCGTGGGCTCAATAAATTTTCTGTTTTTTTCTCCATTGCCGCCCGTGATTATTTTTTCTCCTTCAATTAAACCAATAAGGCGGTCAAAATGTTTTTCGTTCACGATGTGTGGAAGGTGCATGTCCAAATAGGTTTCCGTGGGGAAAAATTCTTTTAAAGCTTCTTTTAATTCTTCGATAAATTTTTCTTTTACCTCATCTTGAATTAAAAGATAATCGGGGGCTACGCAGGTTTGTCCGGCGTTAAGGTATTTTCCGAAAGCTATTCGGCGGGCTGCAACTTTTAAGTTTGCAGATTTTTCAACTACGCAGGGAGACTTGCCTCCGAGCTCCAAGGTTACGGGGGTTACATATTTAGCCGCCGCTTCCATTACGAGTTTGCCGACAGTTGTTCCGCCCGTAAAAAAGATGTAGTCAAAACGCTGTTCCAAAAGTTTTGAGTTTTCTTCCCGCCCTCCGGTAATTACCGATATATATTCCGGCGGAAAGTTTTCGGAGATTATTTTTTTTATAACCTCCGATGTCGCAGGCGAATAATTTGAGGGTTTTACAACGGCGCAGTTTCCTGCAGCAATGGCGCCTACCAAGGGAGCAAGGGTTAAATTTAAAGGATAGTTCCACGGCGACATGATGAGTACGGTGCCGAAGGGCTCATACATTATTTTGCTTGAGCTTTTAAAATGAGCAATCGAGGTCGGAACCCTTTTAGGTTTAATCCATTTTTTTAAGTGCTTGATTGCAAATTTAAGTTCTCCTCGTACGATAGCAAATTCCGAAAAGAAGCCTTCCATTTCGGTTTTGTGTAAGTCGGAATAAAGGGCATTTAAAAGTTCTTTTTTGTTTTGGTTTAAGACTTCCTGTAATTTTAATAATTGAGAAATCCTAAACTCATAGCTTTTTGTTTTATTTGTTTCAAAAAAAATCCTGCAATTTTTTACGATTGTTTCTATATCTTGATTCATTATGTGCTCCGGCAATATTTTGTCGAAGCATTATACATATAAACCGAATAAAATTCAAGGTTTAAGTTTATCTATAAAATTTACAAAAAAACCTGCTAATGCTGTATAAACATTAACAGGTTTTATCTAAAGTAGATTTTAATAGTATAAATTTTTATTAGAATTTAAACGATAAGGCAAAGCCTACCTTGTGGACAAGCATTTTGTTTACAGTAATCCAAAAGTTGTCGGAATTTTTTAATTTTGTTTTAAATTTACCTTTCTCGAACAAATTAGTCATGATGTCCCAGTTTGCATCAATGGTTACATTTTCGGTTACAAGCCAGGTAAATCCTGAAGATGCATTAAACTCTCCAGCATCAGTTTTGAATTCAAAAGCGTTTCCTCTTTCGGTTTTTTCAACACTACCACTGTCTTCCTTACGTGTTTCCGTCTTGCTAAACGCCCATTCAACTGATGGAAGCTTAAATCCTACACCGAAGTTAAGTTTAAACTTTGATACGGGGGTATATACAAAAGCTGTTTTTATGGTCGGTTTAAAGCTTAATGTTGTTTTGTAAACCCTAGCTTTATTATATGCTTTTACAGTGTTTGCGCTTGAAACAGTACGTGTATAGTTAAAAGCGTTTTCAAAGTCAAGTCCTATTCCCATACCGGCTTCAGCTTTAAAAGCAAATTTACCTTCCGGTTCATAGGCAATCTGATATTTAGGGGTAAGTGTAATTACATCCTTTAGTCGGCCATGTGTATAGGTTGTAACTCTGCTGCTTCCTGATCCTGTTATAGCTGTTTTTGTAGGCCATATACCCCATTTGGTTTCCAGGTCGGCAAGGATTGTATGGGTTAATCCGTCTTTTGACGAAAGATCATGAGAAAGTCCGGCATTTACAATAAGATCATATTTACTACCATCTGTGAATGTTGTTAGCTTACTATCTACCTTGGTCGTTTTCTTCTTGACATCAGACTCAAGTCCTAGTTTTGCAGAAATCTTAAAGAGCTTATTATTTGAGTTTAAATTCATACCTGCACTTAAATTAAAATCCAGCTTAAACAGGTCATCGATTTGCTTTGTTTTTGAGGACTCTGTCCATGTAGTCTTCTTGGCGCTATTAGGTTCATAAGACACATCCATCATAACACCGATGTTTCCAAAACCAAAAAGCAGTTTGCTGTTAGACTTCTGTGCACCAACTATTTTTGTTTCCTTATCGCCATTTGCCTTTTTTTCATTTCTCCAGCCGCTAAGATAACCTTCAAAGTAGGTACCTAAATAAAAAGCCTTAAACTGGTGGGCAATACCTAGGTTTAATACGCCATCTCCAAGTTTCTGGGAGGAATCAGTTATAGGCTTATCGGGATCTACAGTATTGTAACCTAAGTATCCGAAGATGTTTTTAGGCTGTACATTTTGCCATTCATTTACGTTCATAAAATCGTCAACATCAGTGCCGAAAAGCCCTTGGGTGCTGTATGATGTCATTGATGCTTGAGCGAAAACCAATGATGCAGCCATTAAAAGAACTGCAAAAACAAGTAATTTCTTTTGTATTTTCATGATATCTCCTCTTATAAAATCTACTGAACCTCATTATCCTGTAAAATTTCATATTTGTCAATATGGGTATGCCGTTTTTTAGCTAAATTTACAAGAATTTAAGAAATTTACTTCCAATGCCACAATGGTTTTGAAAGTTTTGATGAAAAGGTTTGTATTCGGTTAAAATCGGGGAGCCAGTCATCGGAGGCAACAAGCTCTTGGTAAAAGCCTTCGTCTATTTTTAAACTTGAAAGAAGTGCTTTTAGGTTTTCGTCTTCTTCCGGTATTAGCATACGGTTTTCAAAGAGAGAATAGTTTTTTATGCCGGCCGTTCTTTTAACCGGTGTATATTGGGTCATTACTGAAATAAGAGCCCTGCCTCTTAAGTTTTTTGCAAACCATCTTAGGACGGCCCTTGAGTCCGCAATGCGGGATGGGAGGGCAAGGTGGCGGACTATGACGCCTGAGTAAAGTTTTCCTAAAGGGTATTTTTTTTTATTCTCTATACAGATTTTTAAGGGAGAAAGGCTGGCCATTTTTAGGATTGCCCTTGTTGCCGTTTCGGGATAATCGGGTGCGTAAAAAACTTGAGAAGAAATTTGCGGGTTTAAGGTTTTTAAGTCGGGAAGCCAGCCGTCAACACACTCCGAAAGGAGGCTTATAGCTTCTTCGGCTTCATAGGCAGAAGAATTCCAGACAACCGGAATCTTTAAGCCGCGGTCTTTTGCTTCTTTTAGGCCGAGGGCTATTGCTGGGATTGCATGGCTGCCTGTAACGATGTTTATGTTTTCGGCCCCTTCTTTTTCAAGAACAAAACACAAGTTTACGAATTCTTCAAGGCTTACAGCCCTTCCCATGCCTTCTTGGGATATCTGATAGTTTTGGCAAAAGGAACAGCGAAGGTTGCAGCCCGTAACAAAGATTGTGCCCGAGCCTCCGGCTCCCGTGATTGGAGGCTCTTCTCCAAAGTGGAGGCCTGCCCATGCAAGGCGCAGCTCTCTTGTTTCGCGGCAAAAGCCTTTTTCGCCCTTATTGCGGTTTACCTTGCAATTTTTAGGGCAGAGAGTGCATGAATCGTATTCTTTAAAACTAAAATCTTCAAAAGAAAGCATTTATTAGGCGTCCGTTGGGCTGTTTTTTTACGGATTTTCTTATATTTTTTTGCGTTCGACAATTACCGTCATTATCGAATTTAAAAGGTCCATGTCCAAACTTTCAGCCTCGGAAGAAATAATTAAATTTATCTGTTCCCAGTCTTCTTTTGAAAAGTCCATGTCTTTTTCAAAATTGCCTGCAATAAGAGAAAATATTTGATAGAACCATTCGATAGCATCTTCTTTTTTTTGTCTGCCCTCCGAATAGGCCGAAAGCCAATAGTCTGCAAAATCGTTTGCCAAAACTTGAGCCTGCTTATCGTAAAGCGAAACCGTTTTGCAAAAGATTTCCGTCAGACGGGCATCAAAGGCTGCTGTGTCTCCGTCCTTATTTAGCTTTTTGGCAAGTTGGCTTGCATGCGACTTTTCTACAAGCCGGCTCGCATCCGAATAAAATTTTTCCATTATATCCATAATATTTTCCTTAACTATTAACTTTGCGATGTTTTTCATAAGTATTGAAA